>CAZQTF010000028.1:0-24890 GCA_964596135.1 uncultured Saprospiraceae bacterium
CTATTTTCTGCTGGGCGCCCTGTGTGGCTTGGTGTCGGTATATATCATTCGCACTACCATCCGCATGAAAACGTATTTCAGCAAAAAAGACCGACCGCTGTTGCAGATCGGACTGGGTGGATTGGCGCTGGGGCTAATGATTTTTTTGATGCCGCCGCTTTTTGGCGAAGGTTACGATACCATCAATAATCTGCTTCAAGGTAAATTTTCGACGTTGGCTGATCGCAGTATTTTTTATCATTTTTTTCAAAACCAATGGTTTTTATTGTTTTTCGCTGCGTTGATTGTACTGGCTAAGCCTTTTGCCAGTGCCTACACCATTGGTCTGGGCGGCAACGGCGGTGTGTTTGCACCATCTATGTTTACAGGGGCGCTGCTGGGGTTTGTGTTTGCTCATGGGCTGAATCTCACCGGCTGGGTCGAATTGCAGGAAGCCAATTTTATGGCGGTTGCTATGGCTGGGCTGCTAAGCGGCGTTTTTAAATCTCCATTGACCGGAATTTTTCTAATCGCCGAAATTACAGGCGGTTATGAACTTTTTGTGCCGTTGATGCTGGTATCGGCGATGTCCTATTTTGTAAGTAATTATTTTGAGCAGTACTCGGTTTTTACGACTGAATTATATCAAAAAGGGCAATGGGTGCCTTCGCACGAGCGCGATCTCAGCATTCTGAAAACGATGTCGGTAGAGTCAGTGATGGAAACCAATTTCCAGCCCATTCATCCGGAGCTGACGTTGGGAGCATTTGTCAAAATTATCGCCAAATCCAGGCGGAATGTCTTTCCGGTGATTGAGGCCGATGGCTATTTCAAAGGTATTGTGTTACTCGACGATGTGCGGGAAATTATGTTTGATCATGAATTATATGATAAAAAGACTGTTAAGGACATCATGCACCATCCACCGACACTGGTAGAACTGAATGAACCCATGGAAAAAGTGATGGAAAAATTTGAATATCATCAAGCCTGGAATCTCCCGGTTGTGGATAAAGGTCGCTACATGGGCTTTGTTTCCAAATCCACTATTTTCAATCAATATCGGCAAATGCTCATCGAACGCAGCAAGGAGACATAATCAAATCACCAGCTACCGCCGGCGCCACCGCCCCCGGAAAAGCCGCCGCCAAAGCCGCCAAAATCGCCACCGCCGCCCGACCAGCCCCCGCCGCCGCTGCTGCCACCGCCAATAGGCGGAATAAAAATCCAACCTCCGCCCCCTCGATGACGGTGAGAGCGCTCGTCGTAACGTCCACCACGCCAATAACCGCCGTCATCGTCGTCATCATGGCGCTTGCCTGACCGGATAGCCGCGATCAGAATAAAAATAAAAAAAGCTACAATAATGGCAAGAATCAGCAGCCCGATGATTAAATCTGTTGAATCTCCGCTTTCTTCTTCCGCTGTGTATTCGCCGGCAGCATAAGAAATAATGGCATCTGTGGCGCGATCAAAACCTTCATAATAGCGCTCTTCCCGAAACGCAGGTTTGATAATGTTTTCAATAATTCGCTTGGCAATAGCATCCGGGAGAAAGCCTTCGGCGCCATAGCCGGTAATAAAACGGATACGGCGATCTTCCAATGCAATGTAAATCAAGACGCCATTGTTTTTATCTTTTTGCCCAATATTCCAGGTATTATAAATGCGAAGTGCATAATCAAAATCGTCGTCACCTTCCAGAGAGCGCTCGATTACAATAGCGATTTGGGTAGAAGTGGAATCATCATACGCTACCAGTTTGCGCTCCAGCGCATTTACTTCCGCCTGGCTCAGCATTCCGGCGTAGTCGTTGACCAATCGCGGCGGATCGGGCTTGGGCGGAATCTGTTTGCCAAAAGCCACCGCACTTATAAACAACAATAACAGTGCAAGATAATTTCTTAGGTACATTTTTAAACCTCTATTTAAACCGCAAATCCGAAAAATGCAAAATACAAAATGTAAAAATGGGCGGAGATTTCTGCGGTTTTGAATTTCGCGGTTTTACATTTTGCAGTTTAGTCCGAATAAGATATGTCGTCGGTCAATTCGTTTTCATCATCCGACTGAAAAGGAAAATGAGCCTTGAGTTTCTCGCCAACCTGACTGACCGCTTCACAAATACCCTCGGCAAATGCTCCTTGCCGGAAATGGTGTTGCATAATATCCCGCTCTGACTGCCAGAAATCATCGCCAACTATCTGATGAATACCTTCATCGCCGATGATGGCAAATTGATGATGGTTCGGCGCAATAAAGATCAGTACGCCATTGCGAGCCTGCGTTTTGTGCATTTCCAGCTTGGCAAAGGTTTGCCGGGCTTCTGTCACCACATCCTGCTCCAGTTTTTTTTCCAAATGCACACGAATCTCGCCCGAAGTATTTCGTTCCGCTTCCTGGATTGCGGTTATAATCTTTTGCTCTTCTTCTTTATTAAAAAATGCAAGCATTTTCTGGCATTATAATGTTTTGTGCGATGAAGTTATAGTGTTGCCTCCAAATTTAAGAGCTATCACACTATAACTCCCACGCACGATCACACAATGTTATTCAAAATTGACTTCCGGAGCATTCTGCGCACTGGCTTCGGCTTCAAACTGCGCCTTCTGACTAAAACCAAACATTCCGGCAAACATATTGCCCGGAAAACGGCGTACTTTTTTGTTGTAGTCGGTGACGATGTTGTTGTAATTGTCGCGTTCCACTTTAATCCGATTTTCCGTACCTTCCAGTTGCGCCTGCAGTTCCAGGAAATTTTGATTGGCTTTCAATTCCGGGTATTGCTCGACCGTTACCAATAATCTTCCAAGCGATTGTGACAAGCCAGCCTGTGCATCCTGAAATGCTTTCAACTGCTCCGGTGTGACGTTTGCCGGGTCAATGTTGATGCTGGTCGCTTTGGCACGGGCTTCCACTACTTTGGTCAGCGTTTCCTGTTCAAAATTGGCAACACCCTTAACCGTTGCTACAAGATTCGGAATCAAATCTGCACGACGCTGGTAGGCGCTTTGCACCTTACCCCAGGCGTTTTCCACGTTTTCTTCAGCGTCCACAAAGCCATTGTAGCTGCTGCAGCCACCGACAAAAAGAACCAGCCCCAAGCCGATTAAAACCAAAGCTATTACTAATGATCTCATTGGAATTAGAGTTTTGTTTTGATTATAAAAGTAATAAATCTTCTTTTCAGTTCAATCATTTTTCCCTCTTTCGGTGAACGTACTTTTTTTAACGACAAACGCAAGCTTTGCCCGGCTAATGCTTTAGCAGGCATTATTTTTAAGTTTAAGTACTTATTCAAATTCAAAATCATGCTTGTTGTGTTGATAAAGCGTTGATTCCCTTGAGTTTTTAGCAAATTTGTCCCGTACAACGGCACTAACAAAAATCAGCACCTCAGCTTATCAAGGGTCTTTTTTTAAAAATAATTCCAACAACTCCATGGCGCCTTTAGAGGTAGAAAGTTTACCTTCGCACACCGCTCGTTCGGTTATCGGCAGGTATTTTTTGATCAATGAATGGTTATAAAATTGCTCAAGCAACTGTGATTCAACGGTTTCATAAAGCCAATGCCGGGCTTGTTCGCGGCGGTTGTGCTCAAAATAGCCATTTTCCAACACAAATTTCCAGAAGTCGCCAATCAGTTGCCAGATTTCCGGGATGCCTTCGCCTGTTGTTGCCGAGCAGATTACGACCGGTGGTGTCCAGCTACTGGCTTTGGGCGGAAACAGATGCAACGCATTGCGGTATTCTTGTCGGGCGCGTTTGGCTAGTGCAAGACGCTCTTCATCCGCTTTGTTGACCGCCAGAATGTCCGCCATTTCTACAATGCCACGTTTGATACCCTGCAATTCGTCACCGGCGCCGGGCAACAAAAGCAATAAAAAGCAATCCACCATGGAGCGCACTGCCGTCTCGGATTGCCCCACTCCGACTGTTTCTACAATAATCGTATCGAATCCGGCAGCTTCGCACAATAGAATCGTTTCACGCGTTTTGCGCGCAACACCTCCAAGTGAATCGCCCGCCGCCGAAGGGCGAACGAAGGCCTTATTATTGGCAGCGAGCCGCACCATACGGGTTTTGTCGCCCAAAATACTGCCTTTGCTCAATTGGCTGGAAGGATCAATGGCGAGCACCGCCACCTTGTGACCATGCCCGATCACGTGCATGCCCAAAGCTTCGATAAAAGTACTTTTGCCGACCCCGGGTGCGCCGGTGATGCCAATGCGGATGGACCTGGTTCGCTGCGCCAGACATTGCTCGATGATCTCTTGCGCTATCAATCTATGCTCTGGGCGGATGCTTTCGATTAATGTGATCGCCTGACTCAGCACAATGCGATCTCCGACGACAATCCCCTGCAGATACTCCTCGGCGGTGCGGAGGCGACGAAGTTGTTTTTGAAAATTTGGATTGATGCTTTTATCGCTTACAGATTCCATCAAAATTCAAGGTTCAAAATTTGTGCTGCCTGTGGAGCAGTTTTTCCTGAAAAAATGCTCAAAAAGAGCTTTCACATTTTCTTAAAACTGGTTAAAGTTATTTGGGCAAATGAATTAAAAATTTAACAATGCGATATTAATATTGATTTACAGTGCTTTATACTGATCGCGAAATTAACAATTCCCAAGCGAATATCCGAAAAGAGGTTAAACTTTCCTAATAATGCCTCAGAGGGTTCTCCGCCTATTGCACGGGTAATTTTTTTGTTTCTTCTTTGTGCCAGAACCAATGAACACAATCATTTCCATTTCCAATACCAAAACAAAGTGAAACAATCTACACAACCCCCGACAAGTTCCCAATACATGTCGAACCCCCAAAACAAGTGAGAACTTTTTGATTAACATGCGAGGTGACACCTTCCGAAGAAGAGGTCACCTCTGTTTTTTGCAGCCCATTGGGAACTGCACTAAAGATTTCCGCCGGTGGCAGGTTATTTTCCGGTAATCAAAATGGTTGAACCGTAATTATCATACTCTCTTGCCAGCGCCTGTCCCGGCGGTTTTTACAATGTCATTTCTTTTACAAAACGCAGAATTAGTTTGACTGGTATCTTACCAAACGGCATTTGGCGCCAATGAAAACTAATGAAATGTAATAGTTTTATGAGGCAATTATTCATTTAACCTCCAAAACTTTTAGCCTCATGCAAACGAAACATTACGCGATTCTGACTCTTTTGTTGCTTTTTCACACCATTTACGGGCTTTTCGCTCAATCCAATTCTCTGACCGTGCTTGACCCGCGCCGAGGCAATTGGACCAGCCGCCAGGGTACCATCGAAGATGCTATTTTTGTCGTGCGCCCCAAAGGTATTTATCTGGAAGTAGATATGTACCTGACTTTTTCGGCACGAGAAACTTTCTTTAATCCCTGGGATACGCTCGAAGTTGTGCTGAATTTTACATTGCCTGATCAGTCTATCGTCTATGATTCCTGGTTGTGGATTGACGATGACATCGTCAAAGCCGATATTCTCGACCGCTGGACAGCATCCAATATTTATGAAGACATCGTCGGCAGAAGGCAGGACCCATCCATCTTATTTAAAAATGGGAATAATAATTATCAACTGCGCATTTTCCCATTGCCTGCCGATAAAACCCGCCGCGTGAAAATCAGTTATCTGACGCCGATGAGTTGGAATAAAACACAGGTGTCAGCGCCACTGCCATTGGAAATTTTGCGCACCTCGGCGTATCCGACGGCTACGCAAGTGCGCACCTGGCTGGGCGAAGAATGGCGCAATCCGGTGATTCTGGGCAGTTCTGATGCAATTTTCCACGAAATAAATAATCCTGAGCTTGGAAATTTCCATCTTGCTATTTTATCAAACAGCGACATTCAAAATACCTTATACTTCGCGACCGATTCGCCGATGAAAAACAATATTTATCTTTCTCATTTTGAGGAAAATGACGACAAAGGTATTTATCAATTGGTATTTTTTCCGAGTGAAATGCTTGATGTTCAGAAAATTAAAGGTGAAAAAGTCGTATTACTTTTTGATTATACGCCTGGCGCTGGTACAGATTTTACAAAAGCGGGCATTATTAATGCAATAAGGCAGCAATTAGGGCAAACACTCGGCGAACGCGACTCTTTCAACATCGCTTATGCGCAGCTCAACACCCGTATGTTTAGCGACGGATGGATACCTGCGGACTCACAAATGATTGCAGAAACTTTTGAAAACTTCGGCGCTGCCCAAATTTCCGATTACAGCAACATGCCTGCCTTGCTCGGCGAAGCGATCGAATTTATTGCAACTCATGGCGGTACCGGCAAGATTTTGATAATCGCTAATACTTATCAATTAAAAGATATTAATAATGCAAATCGTTTATTGCGTGATTTGCAAACGGCAATCAGTGATCATGATATTTCATTTTATATTTATGATTTTGCCCATCCTGCTTTTGTCGAATGGCAATGGCTTGGAGGGCAATATTATGTCGGCAATGAATATTTTTATCTCAATCTGGCGCGGCTGACCGCCGGTGATTTAATCAATGCTTACAATCGAAATTTTTATCAATACGATTTCCATTTTCAAAACAATGTCGTTACCTTTTTTGATGCGGCAACCGCCCTCGAAGGATTCGTTGATTTGCATACACGCCTGGATGACGGCTTTTGTTATAATCGTTACAGTGTTGGCAACAGCAGCAGTCTGATCAATTTCCGAAAACCTTATATGCAAATTGGCAGATACGAAGGCAATTTTCCTTTCATCGTAGAAACAGCGGGGCTTTTTGAAGAGACGAGTTTCTCCCGACAGTTTGTCATAGACGACAATGCCGCCTTTACTGCCGATACGCTGATGCAGGAAGCATGGTCGGGCAATTATATTCAGGCCTTGGAAAATGCGGCAAGCACAAATTCGACGATCGCCGAAATCATCAGCGAAAGTATTGAGGCGCGTGTTTTATCCAATTATACCGCATTTATTTGTCTCGAAGAACAACGCGGCGGCTATGTGTGCACCGATTGCACGGATGAAAGCAGCGATCCGACTGTATCCACAGATGATTTGCCACTTGACAGTCTATTGACCATTGCTATTGCGCCCAATCCATTGTACGACCGCGCTACGATCACTTTGACGTTCAGCGAAAATACTTCGCTGGAAGATTATTCCTTCGCCATTTATAATCTAATGGGGCAGCAGATAAAAATATTCAATGAAGTGGGCAATCAAACTATTAAACGCCTCGAATTGGTGTGGGATGCCAGTCAGGATGTCGAACCTGGTATCTACTTTTTTGTCATACAGACACCCACAGGAAAATATACCAGAAAATTGGTGAAGCTTTAGATTTTTTTAGCTGAGAATAACCATTACGAAATAAAAACTGGCATTTGCAATGTTGAATTCACCAATTTCAATGTTGCATTTGCCAATTTCAATACCGAATTCGCCACATACAACGCTGAAATACCCGCTTGCAGCATTGAAATCGGTAATTGCAGCATTGAAATCGGGAAATTCGGTTTATTTATGCTCTAAAATGCTTTGCAAATTGGCAGGCGAATAATTAATTGACTTCAATGTTTTGTGATCATTTTTGCGATATACCAGATATATCTCATTCTCCTGATGAATATAGCACTCAAAACCTTTGGTGGTTTCATAATGACGCACAGTGGCTTCGGCTTCTTCCAGGCTATGACAGGTTTTACTCATGTTGGAGCGTTGCACTTCGTCGAAAAGCGCCTTAAATTTTTTACCCAAACCAAATTCCAGCACAGCACCGCTGAGCACGTACTGCATATCGCACAGCGCATCGGCAATCGCTACGATATCACCTTCTTCAATAGCTTCCTGCAATTCTTTTAGCTCCTCGGCGAGCAAGGCGACGCGCAGGCGGCAGCGATCTTCATCGGGAATAGTCGGTTCTGGCAGTATAGGATGTCGGAAAGTGCGATGAAATTCGGCAACCTGATTAAGTACGTCCAATGGTTCCATGTTTTTTGTGTTTTGGGAATTGATTAAGGTTGATGGTGGCTAATAATGGCTAAGGTGGCAAAGGTAAAAATAAACCAGTGGTTGTAAAAAATGATTGATTTTGAAAATTATGACTGTTTTTTGAAAAAAATCACATTTTCCGGCTAAGTTTGCAACTTATTTGAAGGAAAAGCACTTTTCCGGTTGTGGTACTTATTTTTTTTTTAACCCAAAATCACAACTCAACGCGAGGTGACAAACAAATACTTCGACCTAATTGATCAAACATTCTACTTCCCACAGGAAGGCTTCGACATTGAAGATGGTTATCTGGTTTTTAACGGTATTCCGCTGATTCATCTCATCCGAAAATACGGCACACCGCTCAAACTGACTTACTTGCCCAAGATCGGCTTACAGATCAAAAAAGCGCGCAATCTCTTCACGCGGGCGATGAAATCTATGGGCTACCACGGGCAATACCATTATTGCTATTGTACCAAAAGCAGTCATTTCAGCTATGTACTGAACGAAGTGCTTGATCACGATGCACACATCGAAACCTCTTCGGCTTTTGATATTGATCTGATACGGCGGCTGTATGGCAAAGGCAAAGTGGACAAGCAGGAAACCGTCATTGTTTGTAATGGCTTTAAGCCGGAAAACTACATGCAGCGCATTGTTGGGCTGATCAACGATGGCTTTAACGTCATTCCGGTGATTGACAACAAGCACGAAATTGATTACTACGAACAGCACGTGCAAGGCACTTGCAATGTTGGCATTCGGGTAGCCACCGAAGAAGAACCGAATTTCGAGTTTTACACCTCGCGTCTTGGCTTGCGCAATGCCGATGTGATCAATTTTTATAAGGAAAAAATCGCCGACAACGAAAAGTTCCGCCTGCGGATGCTGCATTTCTTCGTGGATACGGGTATTCGCGATACGCTCTATTACTGGGGCGAGCTACGCAAGGCGATCAAACTTTACTGCGAACTCAAGCGCCTCAGCCCCGATCTGCACGCCATCAACATCGGCGGAGGAATGCCCATTCGCAATTCGCTGGGTTTTGAATTTGATTATAAATACATGATCCGTGAAATTGTGCGCCTCGTTCTCGATACCTGCGAAGAAGAAGACGTGCCCGAACCGGATATTTTTACTGAGTTTGGCAAATATACCGTTGGCGAAAGCGGTGCTACCATTTTTTCGGTGCTGGCGCAAAAGCAGCAAAACGATTCCGAGGTGTGGTACATGATTGACAATTCGCTGATGACTACGCTGCCCGATGCCTGGGGAATCGGCGAACGCTTCATCCTGCTGCCCATCAACAAGTGGAACAATGAATACCGGCGGGTGAATATCGGCGGCTTGAGCTGTGACAATTCCGACTATTACAACTCTGAAGTGCACCAGAGCCAGGTATATCTGCCGGCGATTTCGCCGGATGATTCGGAACCATTATATTTAGGTTTTTTTCATACCGGCGCCTATCAGGATGCGATCAGCGGTTACGGCGGTATTAAGCACTGCCTGATTCCTTCGCCCAAGCATGTAATTGTGGACAAAGACGCCAAGGGCAATCTGGTGGATGTTTTATATCAGGAAGAGCAGTCGGCTGAATCCATGTTGCATATTCTGGGCTATTGAAAATTCGGCTTTCAAATTAATTTACAAAAACTTGAAACCCGAAACTGCCAACTTTCTGACGAGAATTGTTACTTTTGAAAGAATAAAAAACGACACCTAAACATCATGGCACGCAAAAAAATTACCCCCAATCCGGACGCTATCAAAATGGAAGAGGCTTCCAAACCTATGCCATCGCCCATTCCATCGCCGATACCGATGCTCAATACGATTACACTGTCGGCGGATATGAGTACGATCTATCTGATCGAAAGCGGTCGGGTGATTCCTTATTCTTTGTATTCGATTGGCGGCGTGCTGATCGGTTTGGTGGGCGGACAAATCACCGTTGTATCTGCGTTGGATCCTCAGCCCGACGCTGGTAGCGAAGCCAGCGTCCTGACAAGATCAGCTTCTATCCCGGTGGTCAAGTCGGCTAAAATTTCGACGGATAAAGGTCAGTGGACTTTGCTCTTTTTGCCCAAACAAAGCCGAATTTCTATTATTGGAGCCACAGATATCGACGTCAGCATCCGGGAAGGAGAGGGCGAAACCATGCTGGAAGGCTATATTTTTGACCTTCGCGAAAGCTACGTCAACATTCGTCGGTCGGGCAATGTAATTGTAGCGGTAGCATTACCCATCAAAGGTTAAGTGGTTGGTTGTTGCAGGTTGGATTGTATAATTCGGGCAATATTCTTTTTACTAATTTTGCTTTCAACCCAGTATAGTACCAACTCTTCCAGCCCAAGAGGGATCCTGGCATTTTTTTCTTTCAGATCGGCAATGTAATTCTTGATGTTTTCATAAACCCGGCGCGCTTCAGAGGCTGAGCTATGGTGCAGTTTTTTCACAAAATTCAAAATAGTGCTATTAAAATTCACTTCTCCTTTTGGAGATTTCTGAAGATAACGCGAAGTATTTCGGATGCTGGCTTCGATCATTTCAAAATCGCCAGCTTCCAGAATAGCCAGTAGATTGAGAATTCGGCTCGCATTGCGGATGTCCTCTCGCACAGGCAACTTGCTATGGGTCAGCAGCTTTTCTGACCATTGAACACAGGACGCGAAATTTTCCGCCATAAACAGCAAGACAGATACATTAAAAGTAATCACCATCTCACTGCCGTGCCCAATGTCGTACTGCTTCAAGCCTTTTTCAATGCGATGGACAATGCCCTGTACGTCTTTGAAATCGCCAGTATTAATGTAGTACATCAGCCGGTAGGCTGTTGCTTTCTGAAAAAGCACTTTCTGATCGTGCAAATTCGTGGGATTCTCTTGTTCCAGTTTTTCCAGCAATACCGGCACTTGTGGCAATTTGTCATGGTCGGAAAATGTAGCGTGGATTAGATTGGAAAAATCGAAAATATAGCGGGAGAACTCTTCTTCCTTGTATTTGGGGCTAGAGTCCCAACAAGCGACAATCTTGGAAAAATAGTCATAAACTTGATCCGGTTCATCGAGCAATTGATACAGCAACGCCATGCTTTGAAAAAAGCGCAGCTTACCCTGGATCTTGGCGGGTTCGTGCTCCGCGGCTGCCATGAGATGCTGAAATTGGTGCTGTAATTCTTCTTTTTGCTGGGGTTCCGCCCGGCGGTGCGGATTTTTTCGAATTTCGATTAGCAATCGGTCGAGTGTATCAAGATAGGATAATTCTTCCTGTAGCTTGTGCAAATGATCCAGCTTTTCGGTAATTAATTTCTCCAATTCTCTTTCGTAATCCTTTGGTTTGGTGTCTCTTAGTAGCCTGCGGTGTTCCTTGTTCAACTCCAGAAGCGACAACTGATCGCCCAGCTCATACGCCAGCGAGCGGGCGAGGCTCAGCCGCTCCTCGCTTTGCTGGTACAAGCCGCGCTCGTAGAGGTATTTGGCATCCAGCATCAGTTCCTTGATTCGGGCGGCGTGAGAGTTGACACTGCGATAGTCGCGCATGCTCCGCAGGATAGCTTCGTAGAGGTAGTTCTTGTCGGTAGGCAGGTTTTTAGGGAACTGCTTTTTCAGTTTTTGTTCGTCATACTCCTCCATGTCATTGATAGCGTGGAATAGCTCCAGATAGCGCGCGCTGGTGCGTCCGCTCTTTTGCGCATCGAGCGTGAAATAGCGCTTCTCCGATTTTGACATCGCCTGGATCAGGTAAAAAAGATCCGTTTTACTCTTCATAGCAATCTACCGTTTTCTTGTTTAAAAGTCATTTCGTAGTCGAATTCGACCGTTTACCCGCAAAAAAATACCGATTCCTGATAAAAAAATGATTTTTTTTAAAAAAAATCATTTTTTTTTTAACCTTTAGAAACTTAAAATTGTGAGAGATTTTTCAAATCTACAAATTATTTTTTGTTTTATTCAATTTGTATTTAATTCATTGAATATCAATGCTTTTAAAGCAAAGAAAATCCCTGATGTCCAGCACTAATCCCAATAACTAATATTTAATATGCAAGTTAGAAACTTAAACTTGTCCCTTAGCCTGGTTTTGCTACTGATATAATCAGGAATATATTTGTAGTGTAATCAGAAGGGTTACATGGTGTAAGAAAAAAAAAGTTGAAAGTCGAAATGGGAGATTTGAATCGAGAGGGAAAGTGTACCTGGCAAGTCATTTTCAAATTTCATATTTCAAACTTCACCTTTGATAAAGGATCTGGTTTATTTCTCAATCTATCTGTCCTTAAATTCCAAGACTCACTTAGCTTGATTGGACGGTAGGCGACAAGATGACTGCCGTCCGGTCTTTTCAGTTCAGACAGAAATTGAGATCAGGCAACAACGCCTGAACATACTATGATAAAACGATTTTGTTCATAGGGCAATTCGGAAGCCCTGCCGCCTGCAAGGCGCAGGGCATTTTTCTCCGAGTTCTTTGAAAAATACCAATAGCCTTGTGTTTTCAAAACAAATAACGGACACGGGCTATCCTTTTGGGGGCGGGTTGCGGGCATTTATATCATTTAGTGAGGGTTTTTTGTGAAGACTCTTTACAATCCAATATTCGTCGTGCTTTTAGCTGAAAATTTGCCAACGGGGTCGTTTTGCCATCCCCGATTTATCTTGCCCCCAACTTTTAATTTGGCAATGATTATGATACAACCGGCAGCAAAAGCGCTGCAAGTGACAAAAATATAGGGTGTTTTATTTTTCAGAAGGGCAATTGGAGATAAGTAGATAGTTGCTATTATTCCGGGCTGGGTAGTTGTGAATGAATAACTGCCCAGTTTTCTTTTATGACCAGAATCCTTTCTATTCAACATCTTTTATAAAGCTGCATTTGTTATTAGCACACTATATCAACACTAAACCCCGGGAACCATTTTGGGAATATAATGGGTGATTGAATGAATTTTCAATTACCCATTTATTATTTATCTACGCAGATTTTTGTGATACAGGGGTTCTCACCAAAAACGACCAGAATATCGTCTTCCAGAAATACTTCTTCGGGTTTGACCACGCCAATAGATGCCCACTCGGTGGTGCGTACTCCAAGTAAATTCTTACGGCTGGTTTTGCGCAGGATGGTGACAATGTTAATGCTGTAATTGCGGCGCGGATCTACTTCCAGTACTGATTTTCCGACAAATTCTTCGGGGGTTTTAATCTCTACGATCGAGTAGTTGCGATCTATCTCAAATGATTCAATGGCAATTTTCAGATTGAGCTTTTTGGCTAAACGTTCGGCAGAGTCCTGCTCCGGGTGGGCAATTTCTTCGATCCCCATTGCTTCCAGCACATTGTCGTGCGTGGACGAAAGCGCACGCGCAATGATCCTTTTGAAGCCAGAGGTTTTCAGAACGGCGGCAGTGAGAATGGAAGCACCTTCATCTTCGCCAATGGCAACAATCGCCAGGTCTGTATCCTTGATCGGAAGTTGCTGGATGGCAGCGGGATTCGTCGCGTCCAGGGCGATGGTGTGCGACATTTTGTCTTTCATCAACTCCACTTTTTCATACGACTTGTCCACGCCGATAACTTCGTGCCCCATCTCTGAGAGCTGAATTGCCAGTGCTTTGCCAAAATTTCCCAGACCTATTACAATGACTTTCATTTTTATGATATTTAAGTGCCGATGCGTTGATCTATTATATTGATGGTCAGAATGTTTATTCAAACCCTATTTGTGCATAAACGTCCCAACACCTTAAAATGCCTTTTTAGTTAATTAAAATATCTTCTTCCGGATAGCGCAAATGCCTCACTTCCAGGCGATTCAACATGCCAATCAACAAGTTGATGGCGCCAACGCGCCCAATAAACATCAGAAAAATCAATACGATTTTGCTAGAATCCTGCAATCCGAAAGTAATACCCATGCTCAAGCCTACTGTGCCATATGCGGAGAAGCATTCAAATGCGATCTTTAAAAAATCGGTTTTCCCGGTAGGGCTGGGTTCAAAACTGCTCACCAGAAAAATACCAATTCCGATAATAATAAACGAAAGATTAATGATAGAGGAAGTTTTGCGCGCCGAGTAATCCGAAATTACTCTTTTGGCAATCGTGATTTTTTCTTTACCTCGTGCCATGCTAAAGATATTCAGCGTAGCGATGGCAAAAGTACTGGTCTTGATACCGCCGCCGGTAGATGCCGGAGACGCTCCGATCCACATTAGTAAAATGGTGATCATGATTGTAGAAATATGGAGTTGTCCATAATCTACCGTATTAAAACCAGCGGTTCTTGGTGTAACCGACCCAAAAAAAGAAGTGACCAATTTGCCCCAGAATGATTTATGCGCCGATAATTCATTTTCATGCTCTGCAATAAAGAAAAAAATAGTTCCGAAGAGGATTAATATCAAGGTAGTATATATAACAATTTTCGTGTTCAGCGTCACGACGTGAGCGCGTTTTCGGTAATATCGTTCTTTAAACACAAAGCGTTTGATGAGCATTAACACCTTTTCTCTACTGTAATCGAGGGTATTAAAAATAATATTATAACCTATTCCTCCTATAATTATTAAAAAGGCAATCACCAGATGGATAGAATAATTAAATCGGATAATAGGATCGTACAAGCCTGCGCTGAGTGTAGAAAATCCGGCATTGCAGAATGCAGATACCGCGTGAAACGTAGAAAAAAAAACTCTGTCCACTTGGCTTGACATTGCATCGCCTGGTAATGAAAAATAAATGATGATTCCGCCGGCGAGTTCTATGATAAATGTTACCAGAACGATATTTACAACTAGCCGGAAAATATCATTCAACTGGGTAGAGCTGATAAAATCTTTTACATAGAGGCTTTCCCGATAGGAGACATTTTCTTTAAAAAAATAGGCAAAAAACGTTGTAAATGTGAGTACGCCCAGCCCCCCCGCCTGTATTAAAAGCATAATAATAAATTGACCTATGGTGGTGAATGCCGTGCCGGTATCTACCACGGTCAAGCCCGTTACGCAGACGGCGCTGGTAGAAGTGAATAAGGCATCTACAAAGCTGATGCCATTTGTGGTGGACTGAGGAAGCTTGAGCAGTAACGCGCCTACAAAAATGATTACAATAAAACTGATGGCAAAAACAAAAGCCGGTTGAAATTTCAGCGAATAAAACCGCTCAATGACGATACTGTACTCGATGGCAAAGAACAAGAGTAAACAAAACCTTAGCAGCGGCAGGTTTTGCAATACGACTGTATTCAGCGTTGTTTGGTTGCTCAGTACCTGGAATAAGATGTACAGCAGCACTGCGATCAGGAAAAGGATCATGATGACCTGATTGCGACGGGAAGCAGCAGGGGGCAGGATCAATAATTTAACGACATTCAGAAAAATAAAGGCATTCAGCAAAATAAAATAAAAAAGCGGAATGTACTGATTGAACACTTCATCGTCTTCGTAGCCGATGTCATAAATAAAAAGCAGTATGGCGACCAGGCCAACGGCAAGTGAAATTGCTTTGAATGGAAATTGAAGTATAATCGCCTTCACGGCTTCGCGCCTTTGTTATTTTTAATGAGCGACAAAGCTAAATAGAATCTGCTGGAAATGAAATCATTCGAGCAGGAAATCTTTTATAATACTCTTTTAAATTTGGCTAAATTTGCTTTTCGCAGTATTTTTTTAGATGCTTTATTCAATCAGGATGATTTTTATTCAAGTGATTGTCTAACATGATATTAAATTTTTTCATCAAAACACTCGGACATGAGACTTCTTTCACTCTTTTTGCTCAGCTTTTGCCTTGTATTTCAGGTGTTTGCACAAGAAAAAGTTAATTCTGACATCAATAGAATCATTCGCAAGCACGGTCTGGAACAAAGCAAAGTGATGGACATTGCCAGCCAGATGACTGACGTGTACGGTCCCCGCCTGACCGCCTCGCCGATGCTCGACAAGGCTACCGATTGGGCAGTAAAATACCTTCGAGATATGGGTATGAACAATGCACACACTGAAGATTGGGGACCTTTCGGACGCGGCTGGGAACTCAAGCATTTTGAAATGCACGCCACTGCGCCCAATTATTTCCCAATTATCGCCTACCCGAAAGCCTGGTCGCCCTCGACCAAAGGTGCCGTTTCTGGTGAAGTGATCTACTTAGACGCCTCCACCGAAGCGGAATTGGAGCAATACAAAGGCAAGCTTAAAGGAAAATTCGTATTCATGGACACCACTCGCGTGGTCAAAGAATGGTTTGACGCACCTGCCGAACGCTTTGACTCTGAAAATTTATTAGACATGGCAAATGCGCCGGAACCAACCGTCAATCGTTTCCGCAACTTCCGCAGTAACGTTAGCTTTAGCGATGCGCTCTGGAAATTTTTATACGAAGAAAAACCGCTGGCAATCATTGATCGCAGTTACAAAGGCGACCTCGGCACAGTATTCGTGAGCGGCGCCCGTACACCCGAAGGGCGTGCCTGGGATGAAGGTAGAGAGGTGATCCCGCAGGCAACCATGGGTATTGAATACTACAACCGTATCTTCCGGCTGATGAAAATGGGTATGCCAGTCAAGCTCTCAATGAATCTGGATGCTGCCTACTCGAATCCTGATAAAAACATGGAACGCAACATCATCGCCGAAATTCCGGGCACCGACCTGAAAGATGAAGTGGTGATGTTTGGCGCCCACTTTGATTCCTGGCACTCCGGTACCGGCGCTACCGACAATGCTGCCGGCTCTGCCGTCATGGTAGAAGCCGCCCGCATTCTACTCGAAACCATCAGGGAAAGTGGCATCCAGCCACGCCGTACTTTGCGCCTTGCACTGTGGACGGGCGAAGAACAGGGCTTGTATGGTTCCCGTGCTTACGCCGAGCAACACTTCGCAGAAATGGAAAACCGTAGCGTAAAAGCGCTCAAACCGGAGCAAGGCAAGATTTCTGCTTATTATAATCTCGACAACGGAACCGGCAAAATCCGGGGCGTGTATTTGCAAGGCAACAGCGCCGTAACACCGATCTTCCGCGCTTGGCTCGATGCTTTCCGTGACCTGGAGGCTACCACGCTGACGCTGCAAAACACCGGCGGCACCGATCACTTGTCATTTGACGGTGTGGGTATTCCTGGCTTCCAGTTTATTCAGGATCCGGTGGCATATTCCACCCGTACCCACCATTCCAACATGGACAACTGGGATCACCTTGTTGCTGATGATCTTAAACAGGCAGCAACAATCGTTGCGTCATTCATATGGCACACCGCTCAGCGCGATGAGATGCTGCCCCGCAAGAAAATGGAAATCGAAACAAGCGCTACCACTGGTTCACGTGAATAAATCTTGATTTTTTTTTCAAAATAAGGGCAATCTTTTCAAAAAGAAGGTTGCCCTTATTTTTTGTTAATAATTTATGTTATATTTCAAACGCTATATATTAATATGCTAATTTGTTGATGTACTAAAAACCCCAGACCAATCAACATTTTATGAATAAAACAGGCATTCTTCAAATTTGAGCAAATACTTATCATAAAAAATAAACACAATGAATCGTTTCATCCTTTTCACCGGCTTCCTGTTTTGTTTTTCATTTGGCTATAGCCAGGAAGTATTAGACACCATCACACGCGAAACCTGCGATTGTATTGCCGCCAAAGGCATTGGCAACCTCAGTCCGGAGAACCTTAATCTGGAACTCGGCTTTTGCATCATCGAAAGTTTGAATCGTCACGAAAATGCATCTAAAGAATTGAATATCAATATCTACGACGCCGACGGAATGCGCCAGTTGGGCGAAAAAATAGGCATGCGCATGGCGGTCACCTGCCCCGACATTATTTTTAAAATCGCGGCGCTAAATGAAAGCCCGGAAAGCAGCGGCGCTCAGGTTGAAGGGGTGATTACTGGCATCGAGGGCAATGAATTCGGCTTCGTGCTGCTACGCGACGACGAGGGGCGGGTGCAAAAACTACTGTGGCTACGCTATTTCCAACATTCCGAACAGTTGATCAATGATGCGAAGGGGGTAATCGGCAAACGGGTGCGCATCACCTATGAACCGCTCGAATGCTATTCGCCCCGCGAGCGCGACTACTTCGAGCGCAAGGAAATCCGGGCGATCGAATTTTTGAAATAGAAAGTTAAATCTGCGTTATTTGTTATTCTTCGGAGGCAAATCCTCGTGGTTTCCATGCATTTTTGCAAAATAATACGCTCATTCTAAACTAATACAGACCAAAGCGGGTTACTGTAAATTGTAATCCGAATTGAATACGAATCGCGACACGTGAAGCAACTTAGTTACCTCAACAAATATTTTCTCAAATATCGGTGGCACTTACTGGGTGGCATTTTCTTTGTATTTGTCTCCAACTACTTCCGAGTGCTACAGCCGCAGATGATCCGCGAAGCGCTCGATCTGGTGGTGGAAAACATCGCTCTGTACCGCTTGTACGGCGGATTCGATTTGCAAAAACAACTGTACGCTATCATCGGGCATACCCTGCTGTTTTTTGGGGCTCTGGTGTTGCTGCTGGCGCTGCTCATGGGCGTGTTTATGTATTTTATGCGGCAGACGATCATTGTGATGTCGAGGCTGGTAGAATATGACCTGCGCAAAGAACTGTTCGGTCATTATGAAAAACTCGATCTGGCGTTTTTCAAGCGCAATAACACCGGCGACCTGATGGCGCGCATCACCGAGGACGTCTCGAAAGTACGCATGTATATTGGTCCGGCGGTACTTTATGGCATCAATTTGATATCGCTTTTTATTTTGGTTATCCAATCAATGGTCAGTGTTAGTTGGCAATTAACATTATACTGCCTGCTGCCATTACCATTACTATCTATTTCTATTTACTATGTTAGTGATCTAATTAATAAAAAAAGTGAAGTCATTCAGCGGAAGCTGGCAACACTAAATAGCATTGCCCAGGAAGTGTACTCCGGCATCCGCGTGGTAAAATCCTACGTTCAGGAAGCGCCGATGGTGCAATTTTTTGCCGAAGAAAGCGACGATTACAAAAGCAAGGCGCTGGGGCTGGTGAAGGTAAATGCAATGTTCTACCCACTGATGCTGCTACTCATTGGGGCGAGCACGATCATCACGGTGTACGTGGGCGGTTTGCAGGTAGCTAAGGGCGCGGTAACCCCCGGCAACATCGCTGAATTCGTCATTTATGTAAATATGCTTACCTGGCCCGTGACTGCCATCGGCTGGATTGCCTCGATCATTCAGCAAGCGGCGGCTTCGCAAAAACGGATCAACGAGTTTTTACAAACCGAACCGACGATCACCAATTCAGTACATGATCCGCAACCGATCCAGGGCGTCATTGAGTTTGATCAGGTGTCTTTCACTTATCCGGATACCGGCATCCAAGCATTACAAAATGTCAACTTCAAACTAAAGCCAGGGCAAAAAATGGCAATCATCGGGCGCACTGGCTCCGGAAAAACTACCATCGCCGATTTGCTCGTACGCATGTACGACGTGACCGTGGGCACCATTCGCCTTGATGGAAAGGATATTCGCCGGCACGACCTGGAAAACCTTCGCAAGCGCATTGGTTATGTACCTCAGGATGTCTTCCTGTTTTCGGATACGATTGCCAATAACATTGCCTTTGGCAAAGCTGACGCTGAACCTGCTGAAATCGAACAATTTGCAAAATACGCAGCGGTGTACGACGATATCAACGACCTGCCTGAACGCTTCAATACCGTCCTCGGTGAGCGCGGCGTAACACTCTCCGGCGGGCAAAAACAGCGCGTCTCTATTGCAAGGGCGCTCATTAAAAAACCGGACATTGTAATCCTCGACGACTGCCTCTCGGCAGTGGACACCAACACCGAAAAGCAAATCCTCGGCTATTTTACCGAAGCTTTATCGGATAAAACGGCGATTATTATTACACACCGTATTTACTCTTTATTACAATTCGATAAAATAATCGTACTGGCAGACGGCACTATTGTAGAAGAAGGCACGCACGAGGAATTAATCGCCAAAAAAGGTTACTACGCCGAATTATACGAAAAACAAACGATGGAAGAAGTCGTGGAAGAGTAAAGATGAAATGTAAATACGTACCGGCGAATCCGCCCATCGAATTTTGATCATGAAAAAACCAACCTTGATCTTGCTTCTTGCGCTTGGCGTGCTGATCGGTGCATGTAGCCCCAGGCTCCAGAGCAGTTTTCTTACCCGACAGGATATTGATTTTCAACCCATTGTACAACCACAAAAAAGTTCACCCCGCAGCCTCCTGTCGGGCGGTTGTTACGATCCATTGGCGTATGCTCCCGATCCGGCGCATCTCGATCACACGCCGATGAAATATGTACGGGTAAATGTGCATTGGATGAACGCTTCTGATAGTAGCAAAAATTATATTGGGCAAGCTGCCATTGATTACACGTACAAGTTATTACAAGCAATAAATCATAATCTGGAAAATAACCAGAAAATGTGGCTGCCGCGCGGCAATGAAACGCCGGTACTGCCCACGCAATACCGCTTTGTGCTGACGCCACGTTCTAATGATCCTGGCGATCGGGGTATTTACTTTCATTTTGATAATCAGGAAAGTTATTACATCCACAAAGGTAAAAATGTAAATATCCAAAAACGAAGCCCTTTGGAAAAGTATGGAATACAGTTAGATACAGTACTAAATATTTTTATTATGCCGCATCATCCCGATAGTGTCCGATCGGAGACATATCATGCAGGTGGTGTCGGTGTAGCCCTTGGCAATGCAATAAAAGCTGCCGGAATGTTTGAAAAAAAAGGCTTACCCGAAGAATACAGCGGCATTTTCAACCACGAAATCGGACACATTTTTGGCTTGGGGCACGCCTGGGTAAACGACGGCTGCGATGATACTCCAGAACACCCCAACCAATGCTGGGTATGGACGCCCGAACCACCCTGTGACACCTTAGCTTCCAACAATCTCATGGATTACAATGCCTACCAAAATGCCTGGACTCCCTGCCAAATCGGCAAGATTCACTATCGCATGGCCCAGGAAAACGCTCCGCAGCGCCGGTTTCTGCAGCCCAACTGGTGCACTTTACACGATGAAGCACACCTCTTTATCCGCGATACTGTCGAATGGCGCGGCGCCAAAGACCTCGAAGGGCATCTGACGATCAAACCGGGCGGCGTACTCACTATCAACTGCCGGCTATCCTTGCCGGCTTTCGCCAAAATCACCATCGAACCGGCTGGTACGCTCATCTTGAATGAAAATGCCCGCTTGCACAACGCCTGTGGCGACCGTTGGGAAGGTATTGAAATTCAACAACTTGGCAACCAAAAAGGTCAGGTAATCTTTATCGGGAATCCGAAAATTGAAAATACGATCAATTCTTTGAATTAACATTCCTGGTTTTATTAAATTTGAGATGCAATAAAACCAGGAATCCAGTAAGCAATCGCATCAATATTCGATCATAATTCCAATACTCGGAACCGTGGTGCCGGTGGCATCGTTAATAATTTTTAGGCGATAGCGTTGCTGGTCAATTGGAGCATCCGGGTTCGCAATCACCCCACCACCAATAGGTTTACCCGTATCATCGAGGGGGCGGTCGAGGATCAGTTGGTCGTTACCCACCGCGTAGCCCGTCAGGTTTTCAATATCGAGGAAGACATTCAGGCTCCATTTGTCAAAAAACCATTTCTTATCCACCCGCACATCAATAAAATTGATGGGTTCAGTGCGACCGGTGTTCAGTTGGTCAAAGTTGCGAATGCCGCGTCCGTTCACGTCCCAGTTGAGCACCAGCGAAGAAGCATCAGCGAAAGGCGTGGTCGGTAAACCGCTCTGGAACCGCCAATTGATGCCTACTTCCCAGTTTTTGTTGAACTTCTTTCCAAAAGTCAGATTCAGAATATGCCGGGAATCCCAGGAAGAAGGAATGAATTCGCCATTCTTATCCTCAAATTCGCTCCAGCCCAGCGTATAAGCTAAAATGCCGTAAAAGCCTTTGTACAAGCGCTGCTGAAACAAAAATTCCATGCCGTAGCTGCGTCCGTTGGAGGTAGGAACCGCCGGTTCGTTGCCCACCACGCCAAAGTCTCCGCCGAGATTCGCCAGGCTCACGCTGTCGCGCAAGAGGAAGGGGTAATTGTTCCAGTTTTTGTAATACCCTTCGAGCGTGATCTTGGAACTGCTCGCTGTATTGAATTCCAAACCGCCGACCAGGTGTGTATTGCGAATGAAGCGAATGCCGTTTTCCCGATTGACAAAAGCGCCGTCTTCCTGATAGCCGAGAATGGTGTACGGCGGCAATTGGTAGTAAATACCGGTGTTAAAATTAAAGGAAAATCGCTCGTTGAAGGCATAAGCCAGTGAAAAGCGCGGCGACAATTGCTCCAGCGGGTTCGACATTTCATCGGAATAATCATTCGCATCCGCGCGCAAACCAAGCGATAGCACCAGCCGTTCATCCAGCCATTTGCGGCTTGCCTGCCCGAAGAAGTAGTACTTGTTCATGTTGAATTCCGAAGAGAAGTCGATGGTTTGCGGACCGGCAGAAGTAAAAATACGGTTGAACGTGTGGTTATTGAATTTTACAAATTCGTAGCCGACACCATAATTGAATTTGTAATCGCCCTTTCGCAGCGTATTCTCGATGCGGAGCTTGTTTTCAATTTCCTGCGATTTGTAGCGCAGCACCAGGTTGTCTTCGCTGCTGTCGTCGTTTCGGAGGTACTTTTCTGCCTCATTGTTCAGCATATTGCGGCTCAGCACGAAGGTCCAGTAGCCATTTTCGCCGTAGCGCTTGTACACCAAGCCGTTCGTATAGTTCCATTGGGGTGATACCGGGAGTTGATCCAGAATAAATTGCTGCTCTTCGGTTTCGTCGGCATCAAGGTTGAGTTCAAATTGGTCGATTGCACCTAACCCAATGAAGGTCAGCTCATTTTTATTGTCAATTTTATATTTTACTTTCGCCTGAAAGTCGTTGTAAGTGGGTAAAAACGGCAATTCAAATGCCTGAAAAAGCAATTGCAAGTAAGATCGGCGGGCGGAAATCAGATAAGTAGTTTGTTCGCCGATAGGTCCTTCGAGTGTCAAGCCAATATCGGTAGCGCTGACCATAAACGTACCGCCGAAGCGATCGTCGCGACCGTCGCGCTGCTTGAAGTCGAGCACAGAACTCAGGGCATTGCCGCGGTTTGCCGGAAAGGCACTGCTGTAAAAATCTACCTCGCGGATGAATTGAACATTTAAAATGCCAACCGGACCGCCCGAAGCGCCCTGGGTAGCGAAGTGATTGATGACCGGCACTTCCACATCATCCAGGAAAAAGCGGTTTTCATTGGGCGCGCCACCTCTGATAATCAGATCATTGCGAAAAGCGGGTGTGATCGTCACGCCGGGCAGCACCTGCACCACTTTGGAAATGTCGCGATTGCCGCCGGGGTTGCGCTGAATCTCTGCTACGCCAATGGTACGCAAAGACACTGGGCTTTCCTCGGTTTTACGGAATGGCGAAGTTTTCACCACGACCTCTTCTAATTCTTGAATATTTTCTTCCATTTGGATGTTCACCACCGCAGGCTTGGCGTTCGTCACCTGGATTTCGTAGATCGTCACATCATTAAATCCGAGGTAAGTGATGCGTACATTGTACAAACCAGGCGTCAACCCGCTGATTTCGTAATCCCCGTTTTCGTCGGTGGTAGCGCCTTTGCCGGTGCCTTCCACCAGAATATTGGCGAACAAAATAGGCTCGTTGTTGATTTTATTGGTCACATGACCTTTGATAATGCCGCTTTGCGCAAATGCAGGCGCCGTCAGCCATAAGAGCAAGGTGATTTTTACGAGAGTCTTGAATGATTTCATTATCATCGGATTTAAAATTTGTTTCAATTTTGTAGTTTTATTGGTTTTAAAACTGCGATTTCAAAACAACAATTATTTGCAAAGGTTCTCATTTTCTGTAAAAAATTTCAAAAATGATATGCGACAGTTTTGCATCTTCTACTTTGAGAATCCGTACCGGCTGCCTATTTTTACCACAAAGACAACTGTATGCGCTGGACTCTTGCATTGACCATTGTTTTTTTGACACTTACCGGAGCGCTCGCTCAGGAAAACAACGCATCGAAAAATACCTTCCACCTGAAGCTTGGCGCAGGCGTAGCTCTGCAAACCGTAAAGGACGACGCCATGTCGCCATTGACTTATGATGGCACGCAGATCGCCTTTCAAACCGGCGGCGAATGGCGCGGCGCCAAAAGCTTGCACCGCTTGGATGCGCTGTTTTGGTTGGGCGAAACCTCTGCATCAAGTGGCAGAACAACCGAGAATTACACCTTCGCCATCAACGGGGGCTATTTGCACAACCTCAGCAAGCCGGAAGCAGCCTGGCAATGGCGCCTCGGTGGTGTCATCACGACCTGGGGCAGTTTCCGCGACCATCAATCGCTCATCAATTCGGATTTTTTCTACGATTTATTTTTTTCGATTGGTCCCTCCGCAACAGTAGAGCGAAATTTCAAGCTATTCAAACGCAATTGGATACTCGATTGGCAGCTCACGGTGCCGGCGTTGACCTATGGCGTGCGCCCAACCTACTCCGGGCTGGATGCCGCCCCACCAGATGAAAATGGTTTTCAGGGCTGGGAAGACGCGCAGATCGGCTCTTTTGATATATTGCAAAATGTAAAATCCTGTATCGAACTGGCGTATCCGCTCAAAAACGGCAATCGCCTCGGCTTGATGTACTACTGGGATTTTTTTAATGCCAGCTTAGAACCGTACGCGGTCAAACAAGCTATGCAATCCGTGCAGCTGAATTTGCATTTTCAATTTTAAATCATGTGGATAAGGTTTAGAAGAGTGAGAACATTGAGCACTCCACTTTTTTGACTTTCTCAGCTTCCTCAACACAACAGATTATGAAAAATATTCTTATTAT
>CAZQTF010000029.1:0-24598 GCA_964596135.1 uncultured Saprospiraceae bacterium
ATTGCATTTATTTTTTTGCCCATTTGTAAATATCTTTCAGGTAAATGGTATCTCCTTCAGCATTTACGACACTAAGATCGTAACGAATGACGACTTTTGTGCCCAGCGGAGCATAATAATAAATTCGCCACATATCTCCTTCGCGGGTGCCGATGCAGCCGTTGGAATAAGCTTTGCCCAGAGTCCTGGGATTGGTAGTAGGATGAATTAGATGCCCATAGCGATGTCCGTCAATTTCCGGCTCAATCCAGGGGATGAGCGGCATGACGGTGGTACGCCTATCGTCGCGGCGGGTATGCGTAAAAGGCTTATTATCAGCAGGATTGATAAAAGTTGGATTACGGTTCAGGCGTATAATTTTGCCGGTGCCGGGCATGGTGCGCAGATCGGTCACTTTTCCACTCATCGCGAGGTATTTGCGTTGGTTGCGCCCCACCCTTACCAAAAAGGAACAGAGCGTGTCCGTGCCATTCCAGATGCGAAGTAGATATTCAGGAATATTCAGATCGAGTACAATTTTTTGCTGCTCATTCAGTATTGCCTGTGCCTGCGCTTCGTTCGGAATGTAAATGGTATCTCCTTTTTGCAAAATGATCAGATTCCGCTGGTCGTACACAAACGAATCGCGTTCCATCATATGATAATAATCGGTATTTGCCAAAGTATCTATAATCCAGGGATTGGCGCGCACGATCAGGTGTTCGGAAATAGGATATGTCACCAACGAATCATATTGGGCAACCAAATCATCCAAATAATCGAAATAACAATTCATTTGGATATCAAAAGGAACGATCACGGTATCAAAAGGCGGCTGCACCTCGTCCATAGCGACGATTTGCCCTGGCATATCCGTACTTCCAGGCGGCAGATCGGGCTGTTCGACGTTTTTCCGACAGCCTATCAAAAAAATACCCGCTATAAACAATCCGATGATATTTTTAAGCACAATCCTGATGTATTGATTTTGATTTTCAAAATATATCATTTTAATTTGACCTCTGATGACAATCGTTATGATTTATTTCTGATTTTTATCAGTTCATCTTGATCGAACAATTCTCCATTAACGAGCATTTTATTCAAAAAAAAATCCATGCACGACGAGGAAAACATCCTGCAGGAAACCGAAGAATTGATTGAGGAAATTTCCCCTGAAGATGGCAAGTTACAAAAGGTAGATAAGGTTTTGCCCTCCCATCTGACCATTTTGCCACTCTCGCAGCGCCCTGTTTTTCCGGGCATTGTACTGCCGCTCACCTTTACGGGCATGGATCGCATAGAGGTGCTGAACAAAGTAGTAGCCGAAGAGAACAGTTATATCGGGCTGGTATTCGCCAGAGAAATGAATGAGGAAGATTACACCGAATCTGATTTTTATGAAGTAGGAACGGTGTTTCAGGTGTTTCGCATGGCACAAATCGCCCCCAATACCGTACAGGTGCTGGGCAGAGGGGTGAGCCGTTTTTTGAAAAAACGTGTATTGCTGGTAAAACCAACGCTGCGGTGGGAAGTGAGCTTCCCTCCGGACCCAAAAGAAAAACCAGATACCGACCTGAAAGCCTACATGATGGCGATCGGCAGCGAAATTAAGGAACTGCTAAGGCTCAATCCGATGTTTCAGGAGCAGGTGAACATGGTGGTGGCGCAACTCAATTATGAAGCGCCCGGCCTGACGATGGATATCATCAGCAACCTACTGAGCAGTGAATCGGAAGAATTGCAAACGCTGCTGGAAACCTTCGATCTGCACGAACGCGCGCAGCTACTACTGAAGCTGATTAAGGAGGAAATGGAAATTGCCAAAATTCAACAGCGCATCAGCAAACAAATTGAGGAAAAAGTTAATAAACAGCAAAAGGAGTTCTTTCTGCGCGAGCAACTGAAAGCGATCAAAAAGGAGTTGGGGATAGAAAAAGAAGAAGGGGAAACCGAAATAGAAAAAATCGAGCAACGCCTGGCGGGCAAGCAACTTCCCCCAGAAGCGAAAAAAGTAGTAGATCAGGAGTTGAACAAACTCAAACTGATCAATCCGCAATCGCCGGATTTTAATGTAACGCTCAATTATCTGGAAAATATCGCCGACCTTTCCTGGGGTGTATATTCAGATGATAATAAAGATATAAAATATGCCCGGAAAATTCTGGATGAAGAACATTATGGATTGGATGAAGTAAAAGATCGGATTCTGGAATTCTTGAGCGCTGTGATCAAACGCGGGAAAGTGGCCGGTTCCATCATTTGTTTGGTCGGTCCGCCAGGCGTGGGCAAGACGTCCATCGGCAAGTCTATTGCGCACGCGCTCAATCGCGAGTTTTTCCGTTTTTCGGTAGGCGGTATGCGCGATGAAGCGGAAATCAAAGGACATCGGCGCACCTACATCGGCGCGATGCCCGGCAAATTTATACAGGCAATGAAGCGGCTGGGCACTTCCAATCCAGTCATTTTGCTGGATGAAATTGATAAAATCGGCACCAGTTTTCGGGGAGATCCCGCCTCGGCCTTGCTGGAAGTACTCGATCCGGAGCAAAACGCAAGCTTCCTTGATCACTATCTTGACATTCCTTTCGACCTCTCCAACGTGCTGTTTGTCACCACAGCCAACCAGTTAGACACTATCCCCGGGCCGCTGCTGGACCGAATGGAAGTTATTCACATTGCGGGTTATGTACAGCAGGAGAAGGTTGAAATTGCCAAAAGATATCTGATTCCCAAGCAATTGAGGGAGCACGGTTTCCAGGAAAACGAGCTTGAATTCACAGACGATGCCATTCGGCTGATCATTGAAAAATATGCCCGCGAAGCCGGAGTTCGCAATCTCGAAAAGCAAATCCAGAAGATCATCCGCAAAGCCGCGCTAAAGCAAGCAGAAAACGAAGAACCCGATTTATACATCGAAAAAGACGATGTAGAAGATTTGTTGGGGAAACCGGTTTTCTACACCGAAAAATTGTACGAAAAACCCGCGCCCGGCGTGGTGCTCGGCCTGGCTTATACCCCCATGGGCGGCGCTACCCTTTACATTGAAGCGACCGGCATCAAAAGCAAAAGTTCCGGCTTTAAACAAACCGGGCAACTGGGCGACGTGATGCGCGAATCATCGGAAATTGCGCTCAGCTATGTGCGTTCCCGCATTTGCGAACGAGATGAATGTGCGGATTATTTCGACACCCATCAGGTGCACCTGCACGTACCAGCAGGCGCTACGCCTAAAGATGGTCCATCGGCAGGCATCACCATGGCACTGGCGCTGTATTCGCTGGCGATCAACAAACCTGTGAAAAAGGGCATCGCCATGACCGGCGAACTCACGCTCACCGGCAAGGTACTGCCCATCGGTGGTGTGAAAGAAAAAACGATCGCAGCCCGGCGCGTAGAGATCAAAGAGTTGATCTTTCCGATTGATAATCAACGGGATTTCGAGGATTTGCCCGACTACATCCGCGAAGGCATCACGGTGCATTATGCCGATTATTTTGATGATGTGCTCAAAGTGGCTTATCCCGATGAAACTTTCTGATTTCCGGTAAATGTTCGTTCTTTGCAGTTAAAAACGGACTGCCAAAGTGTCTGACTAAATTGTATGATTAAAAAAATCACGCTCAAACCTAAGAAAGATGCCTCTTTGCGCCGTTTTCACCCCTGGGTATTTTCTGGGGCGATCGCCAAAACGGAAGGTGCTATCGCAGATGGCGAAGTGGTGGAAATACACGACGCATCAGGTAACTACCTCGCTACTGGGCACTATCAGAATGGCAGTATCTGCGTGCGGATTTTTTCTTTTGCCAAAACCGCTGCTGATGAAATATTTTGGGTACAAAAGCTGCGCGAAGCCTATCATTTCCGCCAAAACCTGGGTTTGACCCAACATCCGTCCACTAATTGTTATCGTCTTGCGCACGCGGAAGGCGACGGGCTGCCGGGGCTTATTGTTGATGTTTACAACCGAACGGCGGTACTCCAGTGCCATTCCATCGGGATGCACCAGGAACGGGAAAAAATTGCCAACGCGCTGCTCGATATTTACGGTAATCGTCTCGAAGCTATTTACGACAAAAGCCAGGATACGTTACCAGAGCAATACGCCCAAACGATAGCCAACGCTTACCTTTTCGGGCAATCCATGCACCGCGTTGTGCGAGAAAACGAACACACATTTCTGGTGGACTGGGAAGGTGGTCAGAAAACTGGTTTTTTCCTGGATCAACGCGACAACCGACAATTATTGGCTCAATACGCACATGGAAAAACGGTGCTCAATGCGTTCTGCTACACCGGCGGCTTTTCTGTATACGCGCTGCAAGCCGGTGCCACACACGTGGATTCGGTGGATATTTCGCAAAAAGCGATCGAGCTGACCGATCAGAATATTGCCCTGAACGCTCCGCACCACGAGCGCCATCGGTCGTACGCGCAAGATGTGCTAAAATTTTTACAACAAACAGATAATCAATATGATATAATGGTAGTAGATCCGCCGGCTTTCGCCAAAAGCATCGCCAAACGCCACAACGCCGTACAAGGCTACAAGCGGCTAAATGCATTGGCATTAAAAAAGATCAAGTCGGGCGGGATTTTATTTACTTTTTCCTGCTCGCAAGTGGTTGACCGACAGTTATTTTATGATACAATCGTTGCAGCTGCCATCGAAGCCGGGCGGCAGGTACGCGTGATGCATCAACTGACCCAACCTGCCGATCATCCGGTGAGCCTGTATCACCCGGAAGGCAGCTATTTAAAAGGTTTAGTGCTATTTGTGACATAAAAATTAAATCCGTTTTAATAATTCAAATCTGCCGTTTCGGATAATAAAAATCTCCTTCCCGATTTTCAGCTCTTGTCCTTCATTGATTTCCAACAAGTTATAAATATCCTCCTCAATTGTGTGAACCGACCCGCCATTTTCCCGCGCCAGATTGAGATAGTCCACGTTGACACCTTCCTCTGTTCCGCAAAGGATAATGCGAATCGGTTTACGGATTTTCGACAGCAATTCAAGATCACGTGGGGTTGCCCAGTTGTCAGCGATCATGACGACCTCCTCGCATTGAGGGCAAATTGTTAGCCCATACAGCAGCGCTTCGATGTTATTTTCGGGTTCATCGCCGCCAGTGCCTTTTTCCACGACCCGATTTGCCAGTTCGGCGATCTCATCGAATGATTTCGGCTGGATGCTGTAAATTCCTCCGGTTTTACCCAGAACTTTCAGGCTATCTGCTTTTTCATCGCCATCATTAAAAAACACCAATTGCTCTACCCTGCCGGTATTTTGTGCCAATTTGAACCAAAGTAACAATTGCGCTGTGTAAGGCGACATGCTGCCAGTCAGATCGGTCACAACCAGCATTTTCCGCCAGGAATCGTTGCGCCCCAGCGCGGACATAACTGTAGAATCCCCTTTTATTAAGCCTTTCAGCTTATCGGCTCTGGTAAAATCCGGTAACTCAAGTGCATCGGAAAAAGTAAGTAAAAAACCGTGCGGCAGCGCGCGCGCCTGGGCTTCACTGACACAGCCAGACTGAACAATCATGCCCCAGTATTCGACGCTCAATTCCTTTGATTGTGGCAGACGTTGTTGCAATTCGAGAATGCGATTTCGGTTCAGACGATATTGCCGCTGCCCGTTGTTGGCAGGAAACGCCGTATAAACCAAATCTATTCGTACCAGCGACAAACCTTTGAAAACATACGCCCCCGGAAAACGGAGAAACCGATGACCGGCATAAGGCATTTTGACAAAAAGCTGGTTATCGGCGAGGCTATCGAGGTGAAATTGCTCAACCGAGCGAACCGCTTGTGTTTGAAGAATTTGCTCGACAGAAGGCTGCTGAGCCAGCAGGTGTAGCATTCCCAGAATCAGAAAAAACGGAGTAATCGTCAGTTTCATAGTTTTAAGAGGGAAAATCGTGAACAAAAGTGCCATCATTGATAAATGCCTAAATTAAGTTTTTTTACATTTACACCAAGCGCTTTTTTTTAATTATGTGGATCGGAGCAATCGCAGCTGCGGTACAAAAGCTTAATTTTACTGCTTTAAAAATAAAAATTCAGAGTTTAGCCGGATGGACAAGATCAGCTACCCCTTATTGTATTTTGAAATGGAGCCAAATGTCGTGTTCGGAATGCTGGTAGGTACAGCGTATGAAGTGATAGATCGGGATGTACGAAGTGTAAAATCCGTGCTTGTCAGGCATTTACAAAAGCAATACAAAAAATACGATACTTATACGCCTTCCTACATGATTACCCCGCAACTCAAGGTGGTCCGATTATCCGTCAAACCTTCGTACACCGACGATTGGGGGTCTTATCCGCTGGCGCACTCCATCGAAGTTCCTGTCGTTGCCGTTTACGGTAAAACAGCCTACAACGATTATGAATGTTTTCTGCCCATGTTTCACAGGCGATTTTATTATTATGATCCCGATCAACTGGAAACACTGGTGCAGCACTTCGCTACTGGGTTGCTTAATCAAATGCAGCCGGAGGATATTTACCGTTTATTACGTTATCCCAAGCCTCATTTAGATACAGTTGAACTGAAAGTAAAATCCGACCGCAGCTACGAGTGGAACGGCTTCTTCAGCAAGCGCGAATTCAAAGCGCTCAACAGCCTGACCGAACGCTACCCTCATGCCAAAGGAATCCGCCGCCGGCTGAGCGCACTGCCCGATGCCGCCTGGGAGTTGGAGAATAAAGTTGGCGAAGTAACAGACAAAATCATCGCAACGCGCTCTAACGTGCTGGTAGTGGGCAATCCCGGCGTTGGTAAAAGCGCCGTGCTCAAACAGGCGATCCGTAGGATATCCATACGCTCCAAAGAGCAACAACTCGATTACACCTTCTGGCGAATCATGCCGCAGCGTATCACCGCCAGCGCCAAATACCTCGGCGAATGGGAACAAACCGTTGAAAATCTGATCGAGGAACTCGCCATTGCCAACGGTATTCTTTGGGTAGAAAACCTGATTCAACTGTTGCAGGATGGTGGGCAAGGACCCGAGGACAGCGTGGCGGCGTTTCTGCTGGGCTTTCTGCAACAAGGCAAACTGCAAATTATCGGCGAAGCCACCCCTCAGGAACTGGAAAGCATGCGGCGCCTGCTACCCGGATTCGCAGCTTGTTTTCAGGTAGTACAAATCGAAGAATTACCCGAAAAAAGCATTCAGATTATTTTTGACAAACTGGCAGAATACGCCGAGCGAAATCTACACATCTTCATCGAAAAAGAAGCCTCCGCACTGGCATATCGGCTGCTCAAACGCTATTATCCCTACGAAAGCTTTCCGGGCAAGGGCATCAAGTTTATCGGGCGATGCATCAATAACATTCAAAATCAAAATACCGACCGGATTAACAAAAAAATAGTCATCGAAACCTTTGTCGAGCAAACCGGTTTGCCGGAATTATTCCTGCGCGATGATTTGATGCTCAACCTGTTGGAACTACGTCATTTTTTTGACATTCGCATCATCGGACAGCCAGAAGCGATCAAACGCATGACCGATATCGTGAAAATTTATAAAGCCGGATTGAATAACCCGTACAAGCCCATCGCCACGCTTATTTTTGCCGGACCGACCGGCGTAGGCAAAACCGCCGCCGCCAAAGCGCTGGCTGATTATTTTTTTGGCAAAGGGCAGCAAAAATCGCCGCTCATCCGCATAGATATGAGCGAATTCCAATACGCAGGGCAAATCAGCCGACTCATTGGCAACGGGCGCGAGGTTGGGCAATTGGTAAAAGATATCCGCGAACGCCCTTTCGCCATATTGTTGCTCGATGAAATTGAGAAAGCAGCCTCATCGGTATTCGATGGGCTCCTCACGGTGCTGGACGAAGGCGTTCTCGTGGACGCTTACGGACGCATTACCAATTTTCGCAATACGATTATCATCATGACCTCCAACCTCGGCGCAAGCAATCGCCAGGCGCTCGGTTTTCAAAGTACGACCGGCGAAGAAACAACTTATATTTCTGCCATTGAGCAGCATTTCCGACCAGAGTTTTTCAACCGGATTGATGGCATCGTTGTCTTCAAACCCCTTGATAAAGAAGATATTGTACAAATTACGATTAAAGAACTCAACGAATTGAAGCAACGGGAAGGTTTTGCCAAACGAAAATTCGAGATTCGCTTCACCGATCGGTTGATACAAAAACTGGCACAAACCGGCTTTGACGAGCGCTACGGCGCCCGACCACTACAACGCGCCATCGAACAACACGTGACCAGCCCGATGGCAAACTGGTTGCTGCAAAGCCCGGAGTTGGAAAACTGTACGCTGGAAATTGACTATGATAATAACGTGATAATTAAAGTCTTGTAAATAAAAACAGCGCAAAACCACTGCAGTATGCTCTGGAAAATTTCACTGATCGCAACGATTTTTATATTTCCTTTTGCCGGTAAATGGCTGGCTCGGCGAAAAGCACTGCAAGGCTGGCTCAGCCCAGTAATCATCTGCTATGCGTTGGGCATTGTGCTGGGAAATTTTGAACCGTTTCCGCTCAACCGCAAACTGGCGCGCACCGTAAGCGAGGCGAGCATCCTGTTTGCCATTCCTCTCCTACTCTACTCGACCAACCTCCCTCACTGGATGCGTTATGCCAACAAAACCTTGTTGTCGTTCGCGTTGTGTGCCATCAGCGGCTTTATCGCCTCCGGTGCAATGGGCTATTTGTTTCAACATAAAATCGAAAACGTTTGGAAAGTTTCCGGTATGGTGGCTGGGCTTTACACCGGCGGCACCCCCAATATGCAGGGTATAGCGTTTGCGCTCGGCGCCGACGAATCCATAATTATCCTGGCAAATGCCGCGGATGTCTTCACCGGCGGCTTGTATTTGATTTTCCTGACGTCCGTGGCTGCCCGCTTTTTCAGATTCTTCCTGCCAAAATTTGAACCGGGCAGTACCCACGAGTCGCTACAACGAGACCTTGCCACCAATCTATTTTCTACTGCCGACAGTTTCAAGGGAATTTTACTTACCATCGGAATCATCGCTTTGGCGCTGGGCTTGAGTTGGCTGTTGTTTGGAAATTTGAATCAAACAATATTTATTTTGCTGATGCTCACCACTTTAAGCGTGAGTGCTTCTTTTATTCCTACGGTTCGCAACTGGCAGGGAACATTTGAAACCGGCGAATATTTTCTGCTGGCGTTTTGTATTGCCATCGGTTCGCTGGCAAATTTTAAGGAAATTATCAGCGAAGGGCAGTATATTATTGGTTATCTTGCTTGCGTATTGCTGACGACCGTTGCTCTCCACGTGCTGCTTGCCCGTTTATTTAATATTGACCGCGACACTATGATGCTCACCTCCACCGCCGGACTGTACGGACCTGCCTTCATAGGACAAATCGCGTCGGTTATTGGCAATAGAGAACTAGTGTTTTCAGGCATTTCGATGGGATTACTCGGCTATGCCATCGGCAATTACTGGGGCATCATGCTGGCTTATTTACTCAAATTTTTTATTACATAACCCCGCATCATTTCACTACCTCCGTTCCGTCAGCAATCCGCACTTCCAAATGACCTAATTCGATGCCAAATTCTTGAAAATAAGCACTTTGCGCCTTTTTTACAAAATCCTGTACTGCCTCGCGCCGCACCAGATTGATCGTGCAGCCGCCAAAACCACCGCCCATTACGCGCGCGCCAGCCACGCCGGTAAATGCTTTCGCAAAAGCGACCAGAAAATCAATTTCGGTGCAACTTACTTCATAATCATCGCGCAATCCATCATGTGTGCTAAATAACAACTGCCCCAACGCTTCGATTTGTCCATTTTGCAAATATTCACATGCCTGAAGTGTGCGATCATGTTCGGTGACTACATATTTACATCGTCGAAAGACGACCGGGCTCATCTCCGACTGATGCGCTTCGAGCATCGGCAGCGTCACATCCCGCAAGCTTTGAATATTTACATCATGTTTTTGCAAAAAAATTACACCGGTTTTACATTCTGCTACGCGCTCGCCATATGCCGAGGACGCCAATTCATGATGCACATTGGAATTCAATAATACAATTTCGTAATCACCCAGATCGGCAGGAATATAGCGATGCTCCAGCGACCGGCAATCCAGCAAAATAAAATGATTCGCTTTGCCCATTACACTGGCGAACTGATCCATGATACCGCAGGGAATGCCCAAAAACTGATGCGAAGAGCGTTGCGCCAACTGCGCCAGTTCTTTGCGGCTGAAACCGCCGTCGAATAGAGTATTCAGCGCAAATGCAAAACCGCACTCCAGCGCTGCCGAAGAGCTGACGCCCGCGCCAATCGGCAAATCGCCCCCGAAAGCAACATCCACGCCGCGCAGGGTCTTACCGGCAAGTTGAAACTGTTGTAAAATACCTCGGAGATAATTCAGCCAAAGTTGATCGCTTTTAGTAATGTGTTGTAAATCGGCTTCACCAAATTGCTGAATATCAGCTGCATAAAAACGACAAATGGAAGAATGATTTTCGGCAACCGCGAAGTAAATATGCTTATCGATCGCCGCCGGCAACACGTAGCCGTCATTATAATCGGTGTGCTCGCCGATCAGATTGATCCGTCCGCAAGCGCGCACGAGCAAGTGTGGCTGGGTTTTAAAATGTTGTATAAACGCTGTACGAATTATTTCCTGAATGTCTGGTTGCATGGTTTTATTGCATTGATGCATCGAAAATAAGGGAATTTCAAAAAGCGCGGTTTCTTATTGCCAGAATTTTAAAATTTTTACTTTATGCAATCGAAATGACAATAAGGCGTTTTAGCAAAAGAAATCACCAAAAGACACCAAAAAATGAAAAAAGCCCTTGTTGTGACTGCACTTTTGACCACTTGCTGCGCAATGGCGCCTGCACAAGTTGTCCTGGGCGTGAAAGCTGGCGCTGGACTCAGCAAAGTAATGGTTATGAATGTTCCCGCCAACCTTGATTTTGAGGGTTATGACTATCGTTTCTCGATTCAGGGAGGAGCAACCGCCACTCAGCCTATCTCAGAAAAATTTAGTATCGCCGCCGAATTACTCTACGAATTGAAGGGCACGATTTTTCCCGCATCCGATGTTTCTGAAGAGGCTCAACTGAGCTTACATTATCTCTCGCTACCCGTATTGGCTAATTACGAATTTTTTCAGGGTTTCCGGATAGAAGTGGGTCCACAAATTGGCTATCGCCTGGCGGCAGATATCGACAAACTGTCGAATGTTGCACCATTCACCGCAGAAGATATTTATAATGTGGAGTGGGATGTTGGGCTAAGCGGTGGCATCAAGTATTATGCGCCGTATAATTTGTACCTCAGCGCCCGCTACACGCATGGCTTATCGCAGGTTTCGAATTTAAAATTTACCGATGCAAACGGAGAACCTTACGCAGATATAAAGTTGCAAAACCAAGCCTTCCAATTATCCTTGGGCTACGAATTTAAAACTGGTAAAAAGTAACCTTCTCACAAAAAAAGCAGTTTTTCTGTATAGAATTATATTTTCATCATCATCCTCTTGTTTGGCAGGCTATTATGGCCTGCCAATTTTATTTTTAGACAGCCTGTAGCTGAACAAATTTCAAGGTTGTGTTATTTTTACTCAAACTTTCTTTTTATCAACGTTTGAACATCGGACATTGGAAGTAATTACAAAGATTCATTTACTTAAATAAAGTTGCATGGAATATAGAAGACTTGGAAAATCGGGCTTGCAGGTCAGCGCGTTGTCGCTGGGTTCGTGGCTTACGTTTGGCAATCAGATCAGCGACGACGTAGCGGAAGATCTGATGAAACTCGCGTACGATCAGGGCGTTAATTTTTTCGATAATGCCGAAGGCTACGCGGGTGGCCAATCGGAAATCGTGATGGGCAACATACTGAAAAAAATGGGCTGGCGGCGCAGTTCGTTTGTGGTATCGAGCAAAGTTTATTTTGGCGCCGATGGCGGCAGAAAGGATTTAAAACCCAATGAGACCGGCTTAAGCCGAAAGCACATCATCGAAGCCTGCCACGCGGCGATGCAGCGTCTGCAGGTGGACTACCTCGATCTCTATTTTTGCCACCGCCCGGATAAAAACACGCCGATCGAAGAAACGGTTTGGGCGATGAATATCCTTATTCAGCAGGGCAAAATCCTGTATTGGGGCACTTCCGAGTGGTCGGCGCAGGAAATCATGGAGGCGCACATGGTCGCCCGCCAGTACAATCTCATCGGTCCGCTGATGGAGCAGCCGCAGTACAACATGTTTCACCGCGAACGCTTCGAGGTCGAATACAACCGGGTTTACAAAAGCGTTGGGCTGGGCACCACCATCTGGTCGCCGCTGGCATCAGGCGTTCTCACGCCGAAATACCTGAACCAGGCGGTGGAAGATAGCCGGCTAAGCAAAAAAGGGTTGGAATGGTTGAAAAAAGCGCAACTCACCGAAGAACGGCTGGAAAAAGTGTTCCAATTGAATCAACTGGCGGAAGAATTGGACACAACTCTGCCCAAGCTGGCGGTTGCCTGGTGCCTGAAAAATCCGAATGTCAGCACAGTCATTCTCGGCGCAACCAAAGTGGCACAATTAGAAGAAACGCTGGTTTCTTTAGATACACTTCCCAAGCTGACGGAGGCGGTCATGGAGCGCATTGAAGGCATTTTGCAAAATAAACCGAAACAGCCGGAGTGGTAGCACTGTTTCACAATTCGCCGGCAACTTAATAAAAAAAACAACGGGTTATGAAAAATCATAACCCGTTTCGTTTTTATTGTCAACGATTTGAGTTCATATTAGTGCTGTATTACACCGCAGCTTTCGCTGTTGCTTTCACTGGTACGATCCAGCCGTGTCTGTCGTGGATTTTACCAGCGCGCATTCCGTCAATTTCGGCTTTCAACATTTCACCGATTTTGCGGTCTTCCACCGGAGGAAGGCTCATCGTCAGGTCGCCGTAGCCAATCGCTTCCACGTGCGACACCACAGCAGCAGTACCCGCACCAAATGCCTCTTTCAATTCTCCTGCTTTGTAGGCTTCCACAATTTCGTCAATCGTAATCGGTCTTTCCTCTACCTGATACCCTTTTTCCCGCAAAATAGTGAGAATGCTATCTCGGGTGATGCCTTTCAGGATAGTACCATCGGTAGCGGGCGTCAGCACGGTATCGCCAATGACAAAGAAAATATTCATCGTACCTACTTCCTGGATGTATTTGAATTCATAAGAATCCATCCACATCACCTGGTCAAAGCCACGCTCCTGCGCCAGTTTGGCAGGGTACAGGGCGCCTCCGTAATTACCAGCAGCTTTCGCCTCGCCCGTGCCGCCTTTCACTGCACGCACGTATGTCTGCTCTACCCACAGGCGCACCGGTTTCGGGTAGTAAGGTCCCACTGGACAGGTAAAAATAATCATCCTGTACGTCGCCGAAGGGCGAACTCCAATAAATTCGTCTGTCGCAAACATATACGGACGAATGTACAAAGCACTCCCTTCCTTGACCGGAATCCAGTCGCGATCGAGGCTTACCAACTGGTGCAGGGCTTCCAAAAACAAATCTTCCGGAAACTCTGGCATGCAGATGCGTCGCGCGGAGTTGTTCAAACGGTGAGCGTGCATTTCCGGGCGAAATAAAAGCGGGCGACCCTCTTCGGTGATCGAAGCCTTCATCCCTTCAAAAATAGACTGTCCGTAGTGCAGCGCCATGAGCGCCGGATGAATCTCGAAGGGTCCGAATGGTTCAATACGAGGATTAATCCATCGGCCATCTCTGTAGTCCGCCACAAACATGTGATCGGAAAAAACCCTTCCAAACGGAATGTCATCGAAGTCAACCTGTGAGACGCGGGACTTCTTTGTGGTTGTAATTTTTATCTCATGCGTCATATCACTAACTGTTTTGTACAAAATTAGTTAATTTTACAAAAAATTTTCTTTCTTAAGATTTTTGCAAACAAAAACAAAATAATATTTCAAACAAAAGAATAAAGTAAAATTTAATTTTAAACAAGTATTTAAAGTAAAAATCATTGACTAAAAATAAAGCTTTGGACTTCCATTTTTTAGATTTCAGGGTGGTAGATATACCGGAAAGCACTGACTTCGCAGGTCGCCTGACCGGAAAAAATGCGAAAGAGATTTTGATTGTCTTCCAAAGTCAAAATAATCATGAGGAATTATTCTCTTTCCTCGAAAAAGTACTCACTGCCGCCCAACTGAATATCCATACGGATACGCTTATATTAAAAATAACCGAACAGGAAAAATTAAGTTTTGTATATCTGCAAAAAAAGAACACTTTTAAATATTTTATTTCGTTTGGCATTGCTCCGCAACGCCTGGGGATCGGCTTTGAAACACCTTTATACCACCCGGTTTCGTACGAAGGAATCACTTTATTTTTTGCCGACGACCTGCAGCTTATTTACGAAGAACGCCAGCAAGGCGGTAAGCGCATGTCTGGCGAGCTCTGGCGTGTTTTAAAAAGCCTGTTCATATAAATACTTTTGACTTCATACGACAACTCCTCGTTTTATCATGAAAATCGTTTTTGCCACCAATAACCAACACAAAATCAAGGAAATCAACGAAGTACTCGAAGGTGCATTCGAAATTGTCAGCTTACAAGACATTGGTTGTGAGGAAGACCTGCCCGAAACCCAGCCCACGCTGGAAGGCAATGCTTTGCAAAAAGCACGCTACGTGCTGGATCAGTATGGCGCAGATTGCTTTTCGGAAGATACCGGCTTGGAAATCGAAGCGCTAAACGGCGAGCCTGGCGTGATCACCGCCCGCTATGCTGGCGAACAGCGCAATCCCGAAGACAATATGAACATGGTATTGCAAAAACTACAAGATGCGGGCAACCGACGAGCACGATTCCGAACGGTAATTGCGCTGCTGCTTCGCGGTGAAGAACACTTATTTGAAGGCATTGTGGAAGGGCACATTGCCACCGAAAAGCGCGGCACCGGTGGTTTTGGCTACGATCCAATTTTTATTCCAGACGGCTTCGACCAAACTTTTGCCGAATTGCCTTCGTCTACTAAAAACGACATCAGCCATCGGGCGCGCGCAACGAGGAAATTGATCGCTTTTTTGATGGAGCACAAAGCTGAGCACGTTTAGGGAGATTGTGAAGGGTTGAGCCCGGTGTTCCTTGCGTTTAACACATCAAAAACGTATCTTCGTGATTTCAATCAGAAAACAGCAGAAATGAACGCCGAAAGTTTTGCAGAGTACCTGAAAAATCCTTCCAAACTCTACCAAATCAACTACCAGGAACTCAAGAGCCTCGCTTTGCAATATCCTTATTGTCAAAATTTACAATGGCTTTTACTTTACAAAAGTAGCCTGGATCACCATCGCGACTTTGATGCCAATCTCGAAAAAGCAGCGACAGGAAGCCTGGACCGAACTTTGTTGTTTCGGCAAATAAAAAAATTGCTGGATCAAGAACGCCCCACCGAAGCGCTTAAGCTTGATGAAATACTCGATTTGCAAGATTTAACAAAATTGCGCCTTCCACCCGAACCGATGCCACGCGATGCCGTGCAGGTTGAGATGGAAAGGGTTATTCCTGCAAAGATTTTTTCTCCGCCCAAAGCAATGGAAGAGGAAGAAGAACTGGAGTTGAGTAAACTTGAATTGCCGGTCGTTTCTGCCGAAAACCAACGGCAGACGCCAACGGAACTGCCGGAAAAAAATGAAATCCATGCGCCACTGCTGGAAACAGAAGATTTTTCCGCACCGCCCGCCGATACTATCGAAACGCCGGCAGCCGATGCCGCAACGATGAGAACCGAATCTGACACAGAAAATGCCTCCAAGGATGCAGATGCCGAGGAGTTGCATGCAGCGAACGACGAACAGGCAGAATTCTCCCCTGCGCCCAAAAAGATTTTTCCCGGCTGGTCAACCTACCAACCGCCGCAATTGGGGTTTGAATCCTCAAAAACGCCGCCCGCCAAACTCTCCCAAAAACACAGCAAAGAGATGGAAGTCAATGAAATAGTACAGCAAAGCATCACCGAAAAAAAGGAAGTAGCGAGCGAAACGCTGGCCATGCTGCTAGCACGACAAGGACAAAATGAAAAAGCCATTAAGATGTACGAGCAATTAATTTTGCTTTTTCCCGAAAAAAGTGCTTACTTTGCAGCGCAAATTTTAAAACTAAAAAGACCTTAACGATGTTAACGGCATTAACTGTCTTGATCGCATTGGTTTGTGTGCTGCTGATGGCAGCGGTTCTGATCCAGAACCCAAAGGGTGGCGGCGTGGATGCTACGTTTGGTGGTTCGCAAGCAAACCAAATGTTCGGCGCTGCCAAATCGGCTGATTTTATTGAGAAAGCAACCTGGTATTTGGCAATCGCGCTGTTTGTGCTTTGCATTATCACGACCTTATTGGTGGGTAATACAGGCGGAGCGGAAAATATTCCGCTGCAATCACAATAATGAAGAGTACTTTTATACTCGAAGACCCGGTAGGCAATGTTGTTGTTCACCGGGTTTTGCGTTTTATACACTTTATCCTGGGGATTATCCTCTTATAATAAAAAATCCACAATTGCATTGTTACAAACTCGCTTTCCACCTTCTGTCAGGTCATTTTTACTTTTTAGAATCGTTTAAGAATTGTTACAAAGAAAAAACTGCCACAACTTTGATAAAATCCTGCAATTCTGTCAGAAAATCACTTTTGGCATACTCTGTGATAGAGGGAGGTTGATATGTTTATGATGGTTTAACCAAATTAAATCGAAAAAATCATAGAAATATGAAACCCATCAACGACAGAGTTGTAGTAAAGCCGGCTCCGGCTGAAGAAAAAACCAAAGGCGGTATTATCATTCCGGATACGGCTAAGGAAAAACCACAAAGAGGCGAAGTAGTAGCTGTAGGTCCTGGTAAAGACGGTAATCTGATGACTGTGCAAGTCGGCGATATCGTTTTATATGGCAAATACGCCGGTCAGGAATTGCACTACGATGGTGAAGATTACCTTATCATGCGAGAGGATGACATCCTCGTAGTACTCTAATTTCCCACTCCATCAGGAAAACGGGATTTTTTATTTTTTCAAATCAACAAAAAAGAAACCGAATATGGCTAAAGAAATCAGCTTTAATACGGAGGCAAGGGAGAAGCTTAAAAACGGCGTTGATGCTCTTGCCAATGCAGTAAAAGTAACGCTGGGCCCTAAGGGACGCAACGTTGTGATCCAGAAGAGCTTTGGTGCACCACAGATTACGAAAGACGGCGTGACGGTAGCAAAGGAAATAGAACTGGAAGAAGCGGTGGAGAATATGGGCGCCCAGATGGTAAAAGAAGTGGCATCCAAAACAGCCGATGTTGCCGGCGATGGTACCACTACGGCTACCGTATTGGCACAAGCAATCATCACTGCTGGTCTGAAAAACGTAACGGCCGGCGCAAATCCGATGGATCTGAAACGCGGCATTGACAAAGCAGTGAGAAAAGTGATTGAAGACCTCAAAGAACAGTCGGAACACATCGGCAGCGACTATGAGAAAATCAAACAGGTAGCGACCATCTCCGCTAATAATGATGAGGAAATAGGTACGCTGATCGCCGATGCCATGAAACGGGTATCGAAGGATGGCGTGATCACGGTCGAAGAAGCCAAAGGTACGGATACGTATGTAGATGAAGTGATCGGCATGCAGTTTGATCGCGGTTATCTGTCGCCTTACTTCGTAACCGATGCAGAAGCAATGGTAACCGAGTACGAAAACCCTTACCTCCTGATTTATGATAAGAAAATCTCCAACATGCAGGATATCGTGCCGATCCTGGAAAAGGTCATCGGCGCCAACCGCCCGCTGTTGATCATCGCAGAAGATGTAGAAAGTCAGGCGTTGGGGGTATTGGTAGTCAACCGCCTGCGTGCCAACCTGAAAGTAGTAGCCGTGAAAGCTCCGGGCTTCGGCGATCGCCGCAAAGCGATGCTGGAAGACATTGCGATCCTCACCGGCGGTACAGTTATCAGCGACGAAAAAGGCTATAAGCTTGAGAGCGCCGATCTGTCGCACTTGGGTCAGGCTGAAAAAATCACTGTTGACAAAGACAATACCACAATCGTAAACGGTCGTGGAAAAACAGACCAAATCACGGCTCGTATCAACCAGATCAAAGCGCAAATCGAAACGACCACCTCGGACTACGATAAGGAAAAGCTACAGGAACGCCTGGCCAAACTTGCGGGCGGTGTGGCAGTACTGTATGTAGGTGCGCCAACTGAAGTGGAAATGAAAGAAAAGAAAGACCGCGTGGATGATGCATTGCACGCAACCCGCGCCGCAGTGGAAGAAGGAATCGTCTCCGGAGGGGGGGTCGCACTGGTGCGTGCCATTTCTGCTTTAAAAAATCTGAAAGGAAACAACGAAGACGAGAATATTGGCATCCAGATTGTGAGAAAAGCGCTGGAGTCTCCACTGCGCACCATCGCGGATAACGCCGGTGTGGAAGGTTCGGTGGTACTGCAAAAAGTGCTCAACGGCAAAGGAAGCTACGGTTACAACGCGCGCACGGATAAATTCGAAGACCTGAAAGAAGCCGGTGTGATTGACCCGACCAAGGTCACACGCATCGCTCTGGAAAATGCAGCTTCTATCGCTGGCATGGTTCTGACAACGGAATGTGTTGTAAACGACAAGCCAGAACCAGAGCAGGGCAACGCCCACGCTCATGGTATGCCAGGCGGCATGGGCGGTATGATGTAAAAAAATGAGCAACGATTCTGTGAGTTGTTGCTGTCGGTAAATAAAATCAACAAGCCTTCTTGTGCTGCAGCATGGGAAGGCTCTTGTTTTAAAAGTAACTTGGAAAAAAGGATAAAAAGTATGACATTATGCAGCATAATGCTTTTTAAAGAACTCTCCGGGCTGCCTGCTCTGCGGTGTCGTTCGAGCAAAAAATCCTTCCGGGCAATCAGCGGAGACAAAACGCATGTTTTGGCAAAAGATATTACAATCGGTGCAATTTCTCCAATAATTGCGATTCACTCAGAGGTTCTAAAGTCATCGGCACAAGTCGGCTGACAATGCTTTCCAGGCGCTGTGCGCCAAAAAATAATTGCTGGTCTTTTAGGGCAATAATAATGACCGATGCCGCCAGCCCCACCGGAATATTGAAAGCGGTAAAGCGGTTACCGCTGAAATACATGCGCGCTACCGAGCGAATATCGCGAAAAACAAGAAAAGCAGACTGATCGTCAAAAGTGTCCACATCGGTGACGCATTTAGCGCTTACCATTGTCAGCGCAGACCTTTTGGCAAAAAAATACTGACAACTGTACCAGTTGAATTCGTTGATTTCGAACTGAAAATATTTTTTGCCGGATATCTTCCTGATTCTGAGATGCTTGTCCGACATCAATTTCCAGTCAAAAATCTGTTGAGCATTAAACGGCAGAACAGTAGAGAAACTCCCACAGAACAAGCGAACTGCCACGGGATTCGTCAGTGCTGGATGAACAGGAAACTCCACGAAAATGGGCTTTGTCAGTTCCAGCGGCTGTCGGTTTTGAGTTGCAAACAACCAAAACTGCCCTGCAGATTCCAATAAACGATCTTCGGAACTCGACATCCGGTTGGATAGCACCATTTCCCCTTTTTCAAACACTTCCCGAAGATGTATTTGCACTTCGCCTTTTACCGGGTTACCTTCTTTGTCGCAAAAACTAAGCGGTTGGAAAGTAAAACGCATGCCATGCTTGCCTACAATGATCGTGAGCCGGGCAGCATCAATCGAATATGTCCGGGTTTCGTTCTCTTTTTCGGCAAAAAAATTGTTAAGCAATAATGGAGCATTACCACGCAAGTCCCTCGTCGCGGAATCTGATTTTGTTGTCATAACCGATAAGTTTTCTCATAAAAAAATTCAGATTTCCTCTCAAATGCTACAAAAAGACTGGCAAAACATCCAGGTTCATTAATTAGAAAGTAAATTCCTTGGTAGTATATATAAACAAATATAAGAACTTAACCCCAAAATTGCTGGCAGAATCGTAAATTATCGCGCTTATAAGACACATTTTTTTCCTTTCTATAAAAAAATGGATGTTATCAAATTTTTATCTATTGTTCTAATTACAGATTTTGATCTGAAAATAAACATCATATGCAAAGTGATCTTTTTCATATAAAACGATTTCTGTATATACTCTGACATCAGGCCCGATTCTCTTTACCTTTTGCCCATTAAAAAACCTTGAATTTAAAATTCTGATACTCTTTAGATAGCACATACTTGTCTTGCAGGAATTCCTTTTCAAAAACAGGAATGTTGGAATGATGGATGGTTAGGTTTTTTTTATTGAAAATCAATTGCTTAAATAATGTTAAACATATTCTTAAATAAATTTCGATATGAAACCACTTGCCGAAAGAATGCGCCCCAATGATTTCGACACATATGTCGGTCAGCAACATTTAGTCGGCGAAAAGGGCGTCCTGCGCAGAGCCGTAGAAACCGGCAACATCCCTTCGATTATCCTGTGGGGGCCACCGGGAGTAGGCAAAACCACCCTCGCAAGAGTGATTGCCACTCAATTACAACGTCCTTTTTACACGCTCAGTGCGGTGCACTCCGGCGTAAAAGACGTACGCGAAACCATCGAAAAAGCCCGCAGCCAGAGGTTTTTTTCGGCGCCCAATCCAATTTTGTTTATTGACGAAATCCATCGTTTTAATAAATCTCAGCAGGATTCGTTGCTCGGTGCGGTAGAGGAAGGTATTATCACGCTATTTGGTGCGACAACCGAAAACCCGTCGTTTGAAGTGGTACCAGCATTGCTGTCGCGTTGTCAGGTGTATGTGCTGTATCCGCTTAGCACAGAAGATCTGATGCGGCTAATCAGCGATGCCTTGAGCAAAGACGAATATCTGAAGGAGAAACAAATCGAAGTCGGGGAATACAACGCACTGATCCGCTATTCTGGCGGTGACGCCCGCAAGTTGTACAATATCCTGGAACTGGTGACAAACGACGTTGCCAAAGGCGAATCGCTGGTGATTACGGATGAAATAGTGGTAAACAAAGTGCAGCAAAACATTGCTTTGTACGATAAAGGCGGCGAGCAACACTACGACGTGGCATCGGCGTTTATCAAATCTATCCGGGGGAGTGATCCCAACGCAGCAGTTTACTGGCTGGCGCGCATGATCGAAGGCGGCGAAGATGTCAAATTTATTGCCCGTCGAATGATTATTGCAGCAGCAGAAGACATTGGGCTGGCAAATCCCAATGCGCTGCTCATGGCAACAACCGCTTTTCAAGCGGTGCAGGCAGTTGGTTTTCCCGAAGCCCGAATCATTTTATCCGAGGCTGTCATCTATCTGGCCACGTCTCCCAAAAGCAACTCAGCGTATCGGGCAATCAACAAGGCGCAACAATTGGTACAAAACACTGGCGGGCTGCCTGTGCCACTCCATCTGCGCAATGCGCCTACCCAATTGATGAAAGAACTAAAATATGGGGAGCAATACAAATACGCCCACGATTTTCCGGGCAATTTTGTAGAACAGGAATTTCTTCCGCAAGAATTGAGCGGCAGCAAGTTATTTGAACCTCAACAAAATCCTGCGGAAGAAAAAATCAAACAGCGCCTCGCATTACAATGGGAAAAGTACAAATATGAATAAACCACCTGAAATGGCTTTTTTCGAAATAACCGGCAGGCAACCCGCTTTAAATCCTTGGTTTTCATGGAGATAATAATCACTCATGGAAGGTCAAGACCAGCTTTATTTTTCTTCGCCACCGGAAAAAAGCTGTTGTTTTTGCGTTGTTTCTAAGCGCTGGAGCTCTTCCATGGTAGCGTTTTTAAGACTGAAAAACGCTTTTAAATCGGTCTGAGGATTGGCAAAAGCAGGCTCCACCGAATCGAAAAATGTTTCAAGATAAGCAAGTATATCGGCTCTGGCTTTGCCTGAAAGCAGCTTGAAAGCTTTGACCTGGCTGAGTAAAATTGATTTTCTTGCCAAAAAATACCCCAGGTCTTCCCGCAGCGATTCTTTTTCAAAAGGATTGCCCAAATACTTCCGATCACGAATGCTGTACAGCCCGATGTCGCTCTGCGGAATCGCATAAGACGCATTGACCAAGCCGGAAAAATCGAAATCGTAGGGCACCGGAATCGAGTATCCGCTTTCAAGCTTTACCAGTTTCACATTGCGCAGCATCATCGTGCTCCAGTCGGCATTGCCAATCATGTATTGGAACAGAGCCATAATGTGCTCGTCTTTGACCAAGATCGAATCCGGCGAAGTGTTCATCTGCTCCAATTCGACTCCTCCGAGGCGAGCTGCCATTTCATCGGTATCTTCGATCAAAAAACCATAGCGCTTGATGCTGGCGGTGTTGCCTTTTGCATCTTCGTAGGTGATTTTCACCAATTGCACGCGATAGCTATGGGGCGTGAGGGTCTGATACAATTGGTAGGCCAGGTATTCCCGCAGCAGGTTTTCATTCCCCTCGGTTTTATCGTCAATACAATGTGTAACCAGCTTCAGGTCGTTGAATGTTTTATTCAGTCCTCTCGCTTCAAGCTCTTTTTTCGGAAATTTCAGTTTTACCGGCGGAAAATCGCAGACCCGGCGACGGAACTTGCCACGCCACTGCAACTCGACGGGAAAAACCATCTGTCGCTCCTGCTCATCTGCAAAAGTTAGCATAGCCTCCAGGTAATCATCGGTACGGCGATCTTCGACGAGCGCTTTCAAATCAGTAGCGATGGTGATCTCCAGTACCTCTTCTCTCACCAGTGCGTCAAAAATGCTCTCCTGTGCTTTCGGATGCGGTGCTGGGCTGGCGGCGGCGGCAATGGCAACATTCGAGTGAAGCAACGCGTTTGTGAAAATAAAGAGCAGAGTTAATAATAATTGTTTGCGGATGATCATGTGGTTGTTATTTCGTGATAAAATTGAGAGAAATCGGATGATCGTGCAATTTTTTTCGATCGCTATAGATAAAGATTCGAGTAAAAATGCGAAGTTGCTTCTTTCTGAGAAGTTTAACATTGTGTAAATCCACACAAAAACGTATTTTTGACGAATGCATTGTTGAAAAGTCACCGCAAATTTACGTGAGAACAAAATTAAATTCCCTTTTTTGCTAATTAATTTTTCTTAAACAAAATTTTATTTTTAAAAATCACCAATAACCATGTAAAAAACTGTTTACACAAAAATGCGCCATATCATTTTTTTTCAAAAGCGACTTTATCATTTCAATTTTTAAAAATGCCTCGATTCAGGGTATCTTTCTATTTTTTGCTTTTGCTCACTTTGTTTTCCTGCAAATCCGCACCGCAGAAAATGCAGGAGATCAGTTTTCCTTATTATGCGCCTGAGCAAAAGCCCAAAAACATCATTCTAATGATCGGCGACGGCATGGGCCTTGCCCAGATATCCGCCGCGCTCTACGAAAACAATAACCGCCTGGCACTGGAAAAATTTCCAGTCGTTGGATTTCACAAGTCTTACGCCTATGACGAACTCATTACCGACTCTGCCGCCGGAGCCACTGCCTTTGCCTGCGGCGTCAAAACGTACAACGGCGCCATTGGCTTGAACGCAGACACCATTCCTTGCCGCACGATCCTGGAAGAAGCAGAATCACAAGGATTAGCCACCGGTCTGGTGGTCACCACGACGATCAATCACGCCACTCCCGGCGCTTTCTATGCGCATCAGAAACTCCGCATCAACTACGACCAGATTGCTGCCGACCTGCTCAAAACGGAGATTGACCTGATTATCGGCGGTGGCAAACGCTATTTTGACAACCGCGAAATTGACGACCGAAACCTGTACGAAGAGCTTCAGGCAAAGGGATACTTTGTTGCTGATTATATGCAAGCGGAGATAACTCAGATCAACTTTAACACCAAGAAAAATTTCATCTATTTTACTGGCGACACCGACCCCCCTGCCGCATCCGTAGGACGCGATTTTCTGCCTTACGCGGGTAAGCAGGCCTCCCTTTTCCTCGAAAAACGCAGCGAAAAAGGCTTTTTCCTCCTGATCGAAGGTTCGCAGATTGATTGGGCATGCCACAACAACAGAGCCGAATGGGCAATTGACGAACTCAAAGACTTCAACAGAACGATAGAAGCAATCCTGGAGTATGCCCATAAAAACGGCGAAACGCTGGTAATTGTGACCGGCGACCACGAAACGGGCGGGCTGGCAATCAACCCCGGGTCTAAAATGAATAAACTGCAAACAGCATTCACGACCAACGGACATACCGCCACTTTGATACCTGTATTCGCTTACGGCCCCTCGGCTCATTTGTTCGCAGGTATTTACGAAAATACTGATATTCACAAAAAAATGCGACAGGCGCTGGGCTTCAGCGATTCTACCTCGGCATTAAACTATAATAATCGTTGACGTATCTTGCTGCAATTCTTTTCTCCATTTAAACAAATAGCCGTGGAGCGATATTTTATTTATAAACCCTGTGAGGAAATAATAGTGCAGAAGGTTTAGAGGTAGTCAATCGCTGCATTCGTCAAAATGATAGTCAAAACACTATAAAAAATTATTCTAAGTACAGGACAAAAAAGAGAGTAATTGAAAGAAAAGGTAAATTGTTGTT
>CAZQTF010000030.1:0-24286 GCA_964596135.1 uncultured Saprospiraceae bacterium
TAAGAAAAAACCGCACTTTTTCCTGATTTTTTTAGTTTATTAGTCCGAAGATTTAACCAAAACAAACATCACTAATGAAAACTGCCAGAATTATTTTCTCTGTGCTTGCGCTTTTTTGGTACGCCTCGTCGCAAGTCACTGCACAAAGCTGCGCTGCGTTTTTTCCTTTTGAAAAAGGTGCTACAATGGAATACACCAGCTATGACAGCAAAGCCAAAATGCAATCTTTGATGGCACAAACCGTCGTTATCATTGACGATGACGGCGCCGAAGGGCTGACGGCGCAGGTCGAAGCGACGATCAAGGATAAAAAAGGGGAAGACGTCATGAAAAATACGTATTACGTGACCTGCAAAAATGATACGCTGTACATGGATGTTAACGCCCAGATGCCTCAGCTTACCGAGGCTTTTTCTACAATGGAAATAACCATGACCGGTAAACAACTGGCAATTCCCACAAAATTGACGCCGGGGCAAACGCTGCCGGATGCCAACATGGAAATACAGGCTGCCAGCGGCGGTATGAACCTTCTGAAAATGAACATTGACGTGGTAGAACGCAAAGTGGAAGGGAAAGAAAGCCTCACAACTCCGGCTGGTACGTTTGAATGCTACAAAATCAGCCAGATGACCAACACCAAAATGCTGGTGGGCAAGTCTTTTAAAACGGTCAGTTGGTACACAGAAAAAATCGGTCTGATCAAAACTGAAAGCTACGATAAAAAAGGCAACCTCGAGAGTTATATGGTGCTGACCAAATTTAGTAAAGAGTAAAAATTTAGTAAATAGCGGAATGGCAGAATGATTGAGCAATAAAACAAACAACAGAAAACATTTACTTTCTCGATCATTCTGTCATTCAATACTTCACTTCCCTATTTATCTCACTAATGCCACGTCGCCGGTTTTGATCTCATCTTCGATTTCGCCCTCATTGTCATAAGTGACTTTCAGCACATAAACATAAACACTTGCTTCGGCAAGTTTGCCGTCAAATTCGCCATTCCAGCTTTCATCGGGGTTCTGGCTGGAAAACATGAGTCGCCCCCAGCGATTGAATATTTTGAAGTCGTATTCGGTTACCGCACAACCAACATACGGTTGAAAAGTATCGTTTACCCCGTCTTCATTGGGAGAAAAAGCGTTGGGTACATAGATTTTACACGCGCAATCACCTTCTTCCGCTGGCTTGTCGGTAAAAGAGGTGAACGCCGCAAAAAAGATCAACAGCAGTAGGTAGAAGTTGCTTTTCATGTTCATGAGATTATAATTGGTAAAAGCAAATACGTCTGAGTTGGTATAAAAACGCGTCAAATGTATCAAACCCAATCAAATATTAAAAAACCTTACATGTTAAATTTTTAGCCATTTTTTGGCACGGTCAAAAGCGGCTGCCCAAAGGTTGTTTAAGTCGGGTGAAAAGCGGAAATACAAAACCGGAGACAGGAAAAGGGCTGCGATCAATGTCGATCTTACAGCAATATCGAGGAATGGATTGCCCAAATCGGGTACAAAAGATACCACAAAATAGATGCCCAGCGACAAGAGTATGACCCAGAGTGTGTGCCAGGTAAATGGCTGAATACCAAATCGAATATAGATAAAAATATATTTGATAAGATTAAAAACCGTAATAGACGTTAAAGTAGCAAGCGCGGCGCCAAAGATATTCAACTCAAATGTTTTAATAAATAAATAATTAAACATTACATTGAGCAAAGAAAGAATTAATACAAGATAGAAGTTGAAGCGAAAATATTTAGAATAAGCGATAATATGTGAATTAATTCCGGTCGCCATGTCTACAATCGCGCTCATTCCCAGCGTCAGCACAATTATTCGCCAGGGGCGATACGAATCCCCATTGGGCATGATGTCGAAAAAACTGTCCAGATTGAGCCATATACCCAAAAACAACAAGCATCCTGCGATCAATTGATTGATCGAGCTTTTCCAATAAAGCTTTTTAATGTTTTCCCAATCGTTGTTCTGAATAGAACTGGACACCACCGGCGCCATAATTTTCTCCAAAGAACGGCGTGGAATGTCAATCGCGGTACCGATATAACCTAAAATGGCAAAAATACCGTTAGCCTCGCTCCCTTGCTCGCTCATGAGCAGCGGTATCATAGCTTTATCAATATATTGCATCAGATTGCCGCTGATACTTCCCAGAATACCATATAGTGCAAAGACGCCCATGTCAAGCACCAAAGGCTTCCTGAGACTGGAAAAATCAGGTTTCAAATGTAATTGCTCAAGATAATAAGTATAAAGAATCAAACCCAGCAATACCAGTCCGTACGCTCCCACTATACCGATCAGCAAACCGCTGAAACTCAGAAAGGCAAAGAAATACAACAGCGTCAGACCGCCTCTGGCAACCTTGACGAAGACGTTTTCCAGCAGGGTTGGAATGACTATTTTATAGAAATTTTTAATATAATGAATAAAAAGTGTACTAAATGAAAAAAATAATGTAAGAGGTAGCACAAACACTAAATATTGGCGAATGATGGGGTCTTTTGTGCTCAGATGCGCCAGGACGTCTTCTTTAAAGAGCCAGACGACCAGTGCAAACAATGATAATCCTACTGATGGCAACAATAATAATAAAAAAAGAAAACCGTTGTGCCCCTTTTGCGCATCCTGAAAGACAGGAAAAAACCGCACCGCCAGATTGGTCGAGCCAAACATGATAATTGGCGAAAGCAACATCGTCCAACTGATCAGAAACTCAATCAAACCGATCTCTTCCTTGGGAATGAGCGTGTATATAAATAATGTATTGACTGCCCCCAGCGCGACGCCGACATAGGTCACAATGCTGTCTTTGATGCTTTGTCGTTGAATAATGCCCATAACTTTGTTTGCGCTGCGAAATTAAGGGTTATAACGAAGTTTTCGCAAGTTTTCTTTGCTACGATAAAAGTTTGCCGGACATATACCCCATTTGTGTTTTTTCGTTACAGAATAAAAGACCATGAGAGAAGCATGAAATCCTAAAATTCACGGGACGATTTCATTAGATTTGCACGGACCAAAATAGGAGCTGCCTATGAGCAAATTCCGACACAACGATTTATTCACAAAAACGGCATGAAGCATTTTTTTATTATACACAGCAGTATTACGTGGTTGATCGCCCAAAAAATAATGGAGCAGGAAAAGCTTCAGGCAACAGATTGCGTGCTGCTGACAGACCGAAGTTTCCCTAAAAAAACAACGAATATTCAAACCGTTGACATTTCCGACCTTTTTCTTTATGATATTAAATCAGAAAATATTGGAAAGATATTTATCCATTACCGACGCAACTTAAAAACGCTGGCGCAGATTGACTCCATCGTTGCCCGGCATTGCCCGAAGAACAAACCTTTTTATTTGTACCTTTCGCATCAAAAAAATTACAAATATTTTGCTTTTTTTACGCATCCGCAGTGTCAACGGTTCTTTTATATAGAAGAAGGAGCGCTGACGTACGCCGGCAATCAATTTGACAACAATTATCCCTGGTTTAAAAAACTGGTTCTGAGTATCTTATATCGTATTTTCCTGAAAGGACGCGTGGCGCCGTTTCCCAACAGTTTTGATTTCAAACATCCGAAATACGGTGGAGCTTACGGGTTGAGCGAATGGGCGTTTCCGGGGGCACCTAAAGTGAGCGTATTGCCGCTGCCCTTTACCGAACAGCCGGAATTAAAAAATATACACAATATCTTGGTCTTTGGCCCCTACGTCGAATTCGGCGAAAAACCTCAGGAAGTGAGGCTTCGAGTAACGCGCGAATTTTTTGAATTCCTGATTCGTGAGAAGATCACGGAAATCCATTACAAGTTTCATCCTACACAGTTGGCATACCCCGAAAACCTGGAACCACTTCGCTCGCTCATTCAGGAATACAGCGATCGAATTCATTTTCAGGAGCTTACACAAGAAATTGCCTTGGAAGACGCGGCTTTTAGTTCGCATGCCAATTTCTATCTCATCACCAGTAGCGTAGCAATTTATGCCATTTTATGCGGAAGCAGGGTTATTTCTTATGCACCGCAGGTGGTAAAATATTACCCCAGATTTCAGAAAATGCTCGATGCCATTCCCAAACAAATTAGAAAAAAGATAGAATTTATTGAACTTTGATCTTTCGAAAAATACCGCAATGGCTGAATCAAATTTAAAACTTTCTGTCCTTATCTGCACCTACAACCGCTGCGACATCCTCGCGGAATGCCTGGAATCATTGACCAAGCAGACGGCGGCGCCCGAAGATTTTGAAGTGCTGGTGATCAATAACAATTCGACCGACCAAACGCAGCAGGTGGCGGAAAGTTTCTTGGGCAAAGTTCCCAATCTCCGCATCATCGTTGAAACGCAGCAGGGATTGAGCTACGCGCGCAACCGGGCTTACCGGGAAGCTCAAGCAGAATGGGTATTATATTTAGATGATGATGCTTTAGCCTCAGAAAATATGATAGAACGAGCACTTTGGACGATCGAACATCATGATTATAAAATGTTTGGCGGGGTAGCATTACCCTGGTATAAATATCCCAAACCGCACTGGTACAAGGATAAATACGTGGCTACCAATCAGTTATCTTACAAAACAGTCTCGAAAATTCATGGTAATCAATTTGCCATCGGTTGTATCATGGTCGTTCACAAACCAACTTTGGCGCAATACGGTGGCTTTGACGTTCGATTGGGTATGATTGGCAACAAAATTGCCTATAACGAAGAAATCGAATTGCAAAAACGCCTTCGCGCCGACGGTATTGCCATTGCACACGACCCGGAGTTATTTATTTTTCATTTAGTAGCGCCTTATAAACTCACGGTGGACTGGTTTTTCCAGTCGGCGTTCGCGCTGGGCCGCGACAATGTGAATGCCAAAAATATCAGCAAACATCCACTTAACTTGTTGTTGATCAGCCTGGTAGCCTTTGGTATGATGCTGGTGCATTTGGTTTTTCATACCCCGCGTTTGCTTGGCAAAAATTATTACATCGAAAATTGGCTGATTGACGTATTCAAAAAAATAGCCAAACGCGTGGGAACGGTTTACACAGCATTGCTAACCAGAAACCGTTTTAAAACGTCGTAGTATGAATCTTCCCGAAGCTTTTCTCCGGCAAATGCAAGCCCAGCTTGGCAATTCCTTTGAGGCGTTTTTGTCGGTACTGGACACGCCACCGCCCACGAGTATCCGGCAAAACCCGTTAAAAAACACTGATAATCAAGAAAATACCGACAAAGTAAAATGGTGTTCAGACGGAGTTTACCTACCCGAACGCCCGATTTTTACGCTTGATCCGGCTTTCCATGCTGGCGCGTACTATGTGCAAGAGGCATCTTCCATGTTTGTGAGCGAAGCCGTCCGGCAGACGATGGATTTAGCGAAGCCAATCAAGGCACTGGACTTGTGCGCCGCGCCGGGCGGCAAGAGCACGCTGCTGGCTTCGGTGTTGCCTGAAGAAAGTTTTGTTTTATGCAATGAAGTGATCAAAAATCGCTACAATATTCTGCGCGAAAACCTGATGAAATGGGGCTATCCGAATACGCACGCTACCAGCCATGACAGCCGCGACTTCACTCTGCTCGAAGGTTTTTTCGATCTCGTGTTAGTGGATGCGCCTTGTTCCGGGGAAGGATTGTTTCGCAAGGATAAAAAAGCCATAGCCGAGTGGTCGCCCGATCATGTCCAGTTCTGTGCTGCCCGCCAAAAACGGATACTCGCCGATGCGTTGCAAACGCTCCGCTCTGGCGGTACGCTGATTTACTGCACCTGTACGTACAACGACACCGAAAACGAGCAAAATGCCGCCTGGCTTGCTGAATCTTTTGATTTAGAGCGCATTGCACTGAAAATTCCCGATAATTGGGGCATTATATCCAAGGAATTTGGCTATCAATTTTATCCGCATCGGGTGCGTGGGGAAGGTTTTTACATTGCTTGTTTTAAAAAATTAAAAGGCATTGATTTTAAATCAGATAAACATCTCGCTTTCGCTAAATGGAAGCCGTTCCCGGCAAATTCTGCTGTAACCAAATGGCTTCAGGGTCCTGAACGTTTTGACTTTTTTCAGAATGAAAAAGGAAATATTTTCGCTGTTCTTAAAGCACAATTTCAAGATTGTCAACATATTGCCAAAAAATTATACCGGCTCAATCTCGGATTGGAAGTCGGCGCGGTGAAGGGCAAAGATTTTGTTCCCTCGCATGCGTTGGCGCTAAGCACCTGCCTAGCTACGGGTGTGCCAGCAATAGAATTGGATAAGGAACAAGCACTCCGTTTTTTGAAAAAGGAAAATCTTGATTTGGGAAACATTCCGGATGGCTGGGCTTTGGTACGGCACGCTGGGCAAAACCTGGGCTGGATAAAAGGAATCGGCAACCGCATCAATAACTACCTGCCGCGAGACTGGCGGATCATGATGGAGTTGCCGTCCGATAATTAAATGGTTTTTCGAGAGCTAATAAACAAATTGTAAAACTCAGGAGCTATTGTCTTTTATTAATTGGATTAGTATAAAATATATAATTTTTCATTCCAGTTTTGCCATGTCTCTCACCAGAATCTTACCACGATTGAAATAAATCAGATCCGATTTTTTCAATTCATTTAAAACCAATGTAACCGTCTGCCGCGAGGTGCAGGTGATATTTGCAATATCCTGATGCGTCAGTGAATGCTTAAGCAACATTTCGTAGCCAACGCGACGCCCCTGTTTATCTACCGCCTCTTTGATAAATTCGATGATACGGGTACGGGCATCTTTGAAAATGAGCGATTCGAGTTTATTTTCAGCCTTGATAAGGCGGCTTCCAAACAACTGCATTACATTGTTGCTCAGTTCGAAGTTATGGCGCATCAACTCCTGAAAATCTTCGACTTTGAGCGTGTAGAGATGTACGTCTTCTCGAAGTACCTGAGCAAACTCCTGGCGTGCCGTTTCGCCGACCAACCCCAGTTCTCCGAACATTGCCAAAGGATGAATCAACGCTTTGATTACTTCTTTGCCATCGCTGGAATGGGTACCGATTTTAACCATTCCTTTCGCCAGAAAATAAATGGTATCGGAGGGTTCACCGGGCAAATAAATAAAACTGTAGCGTGGTTTCACTTTGTGTTCCATCATTTCCGACAACCGGGTTCGCTCTGTATCCGAAAGGGTCTTAAAAATCGGGAATTGGGTTAAAAAAGCTGTTTTTGCTTCTGCATTCATGACCTTTCTTTTAAGTTTTTTTTTACAGATTGCCTTCAGAATAAAATGTCAAAATTTGATTTTTTGAGGAGTGCCGAATTTGGCGATACATTGAAAGAGACACCAAGGATTTCTTCTCCCCCTATGCCGCGCGCAATTTTTTTGCGTAAAATCAGCAAAAACAAAAAAATGTAAAGAAGCAGGTAAAACTTCCTCAGGTTCAGAGCATCGGAATGCCCGGGTGCGCTCGTCAGGTGAGAAGTTGCTTCAGTAGAAAAGCATGGAGAGTTACCTAAAAATAGCCACCGAATCTACCGAGGGGCTATACCCGGCAAAAATGCCGCGCCCGTTTTCGATATTATTGTAAATAATCACGGGCTCCGAAAGAGGCCCACCGTTGCTGGTTTGCTGGCGGCTTAATGAATTGTGGAAAAGATAATATTCTTTGGACACCGTGCGCAGTTCTGCAAACATTTTGCCGAGCAAATGCTTTTCAGGCTGAATACCAGTCTCTAAGTCAAAGGAATAGCCCACAATTTTTCCATTAAAAGAAGCATCGTCAAAGAGTACACCGCCGTCAAAATAAGCAATCAGCGAATTATTATCGTTTTGGGAACTGAATTCAATCCGGCGCAGCCAATTGCCAGTGATTACGGTATCCCCCTCTTCGATCTTATAATTCCAGATTTGCTGGTAAAAGTTGAGATGATAAAAATTAGCTTCAACCGCCGGGTCATCAAAAACAAAGGTAACTCTGTATTTAAAAGTCAATTCATTGCCCATTGGCTGTACGGAAATATTGGAAACATCAAGCGCCCGGATGCGGGCAGGGGCAGGTATTTTGCTGGTAGCCTGCACTTGCTTGAACCCCGGAGCCTCCACCTTCAGGGTATAAACTTCGCCTACCTCCGGCTGGAAGTTTTGGGTAATATAAATAGGCGGTGTGTTGGCATCGCCAGGCATCGGCTGAAGTGTTTCCAGGAAAGCAGTGCCCCTGTATAATAAAACACTTGCATCTTTAATATACTCAGGAGAGTCGCTATTAATGACCGATTGCGTTTTTGATACTCGCACCTGCAGTGGCTGGTCGGGTGCGAAATTAGAGATCACCGCGAGTTTTGTTTCCAAACCAGACAGGTCAATCTCCACCGGACTTTCGCAGGCAGAAAACAACGCCAGCAACGCAATAGCATAAAAAAATGGTCGCAGCATCGGTCTAAGTTTTAAAATTTGATAGAATAATTGACGGAGGGCAAAAAGGGCAACAGCCACACCTGTACAAATTCTTTTGTTTCTTTTAGCTCGCCGCCTTCATTGACAAAATTGGTGCGCAAATCATAATATAATGGATTCCTACGATCGTATAAATTATAAAAGCCAACATTCACGCCATGTGTAAAGTTGCGAGTTTTGAACGTAAAACTGGCATTAACATCCAAACGATGATATAAAGGCATTCGGAATTGATTTTTCGAGCCGTAATCAATAATTGGCACCGGCTCGCCATTCGTAGAATCATAATAATAATTGGCGAAGGGCAGACTAAATGCAAAGCCGGAGTTTAGCACCCAATTGGCGCTCACGCTCATCCACTTGCTGAAGTTATGCTGTACGACTATTTTCAAATCGTGTCGCCGGTCAAATTTAAACGGATAACGCTCGCCCAGGTTCACCAGTTCAAACCGCCGATCTGCCCACGAAAGCGTATAAGCCAGCCAGCCCGTTGTTTTTCCCTGAGATTTTTGCAGGAGCATTTCGATGCCATAGGCACGACCGTTGCCCGTGGTCACATTTTGTTCCCAATCATTCAGGAAAAATGCGCCTTCGGTGTAGCTGAGCAGGTTGGTCATTTCTTTGTAATAGCCCTCAACACTCCATTGCAGCAAGCTGAAGTCATAATCCAACCCAAAGGAAGCCTGCCAGGCTTGCTGCGGCGGCACATTGGCAGTAGCCGGCACCCAAAGGTCGGTGGGCAATCCGATATTGGAATTTGACAATAAGTGAACAAACTGCGTCATCTCGCCATAGGCTGCTTTGAAACCCAACCTTTTGCCGGGGCGCCAGTACGCCGACACGCGCGGCTGCAAGGAGTTGTACGTTTTTTCCTGTACCTTCAGTCGAGCCGCGTGTACGCCTATGTTAAGGGAAAACGCTCTGCCAAGAACAATGTTGTCTTCCAGATAGGCAAAGGATTCAAGCGAACGAATCGGGTCGTTGCCCTGAAAATCCTGCGTATTGAGGTATTCTGTGGTTTCGTTGTAGGTTAGGGCTCCAGGTTGAAAATTATGCCCGGTGAACCCAAAACCAAAACGCAGAGTTTGAGCAGGAGAAAGTAACCAATCGAAATCAGTTTTTCCGCCGATGTCTTCGATACTGGAACGAAACCGCCCGTAGTCGTAGTAGCGTGACAGCGTGGTGTCTCTGTTTTCAAAAACCAACGAATCCACTTCACCGTAGTAAATATCTGCGGCAAAGCGGCTGTAGGTCAATGTAGTATTGGCAAAAAGTTTTTTGCCAAAGACGTGGTTCCAGCGAGCGGCAGCAATGGTGTTTCCCCATCTTAGCTCTTCGCCGTACCAGTTATCGTAGCGAATGCGCACGGTATCTTCCCAGCGGTTACTGTAATAGGCAAAACTATCAGAACTAAAACCGTCATTGCGAAAATTATCATTGCCGCGATAAAAACTCAGGTATATTTTATCTTTAAGAGAAAACGAATAATTGAGCTTGGCGTTGATATCAGAAAAATCGTACAGGGTTTTACCCTTTACACCTTGGTCTTCTTTCGTCTTTTCGGAAAGCGGACGGGTGTACCAATTGAGCAGGGATCGCCGTACCGAAATAAAAAATGAGCTTTTTTCTTTTACAATCGGACCTTCCAGCGAAGCCCGTGCCGTCAGTAGCCCTATTTCTGCCTGACCACTAAAGTGATTGGTATTTCCCTCTTTGGTATGAACATCGAGTACCGAAGAAAGGCGACCGCCATAACGCGCTGAAAAACCGCTTTTTATGAGTTGCGCGCTGCGAATCGCATCCGTATTAAACACAGAAAACAGCCCGGCTGCATGCAAAGCATTATATACCGGTACACCATCAATTAGAACGAGGTTGTGTTCGGAATTGCCCCCTCGAACATGGATGCCGCCTATTCCATCTGTTCCGGTCTGAATTCCCGGCAGCAAATGAGTTGCCCGGAGCAGATCTGGTTCTCCCCCCAGAGACGGCAGCATTGCTATGTCTTCCGCGTTAAAATACTCCGAACTAACTCCCGAATGAAGCCCGCTGGTAACAGAATCGTGGGCAATGACTTCCACTTCAGGCAGCAACAAAGAAGCGTTCAGACCGATCTGCAAACGCTTGTCACTATTGAGTTTGAAAGCATATTCCTGCGGAATATAGCCCAGATAATATACGCTGATCCGCACTTCGCCTTCGGGTAGCGTCAGGCTGAAAAAGCCATATTCATTGGTTTCCGTACCTTTGTCAGACTTTCTGTCCAGCACACTTGCCGCAATCAGTCGTTCGCCCGTTTCTGCATCCTGCACAAAGCCACTGATGGTAAATTTCCGAACGATCTTTGTTTTTTCCTGAACAAACAATACAATCTGGCTGCCCACTTCCTGATAGGCAATATCGGTATCTTGCAAAAGTGCATCCAGCACAAAACGCAGGGGCTGCTGGCGGAAATTTCCTGTTACAGACTTATGGGGAAGGATATTATTGCTAAATGAAAGGCGGACCTTCGCCTCAGAAACGAGTTGCAGCAGGGCTTGCTCGAGGGGCACGTTTTTCACTTCCAGGCTCACAGGCGTGTCTAATGAGCTTTGAGCCAATGCTACATTGCCCCACAGCATCAGAGATAGCCACACAATTGCCCATCTGCCCTTTTTCATTTAAATATATTGTAAAAATATTACATAAGCAGCGTTCAAATTTACATTTATTTGTGCAGTAAAAAAAGAGGTCGTGGTGGTAATGTGGATAAATTTCCACCGGAACAAATTCACTGGCATCCTTCGCCGCTGACAACATAGCGATTGGGAGCCGTCTTTTCAATTTTCAGGCGAAGCCCCAACGCCAGTGATTCCGCCACTTCTGCAAAGTCAGAGCGCTCAAAGTTACTAGTGTAGTCGCAGTTTCCAATAGCTGGATTGCTCACCTCAATGGTAACTTTGTAATAGCGCTCGAGCGCCTGAAAAACTTCTGCCAGGGGGGTATCAATAAAACTCAGTTGGTGGGTTCGCCACGCCTGGGCGTTTAGTTGCGTCGTTTTTTTGCGGTACAATTCGCCCTTATCAGTATCAAAAACTCCTTTTTCATTGGCGTTCAGCGTTAGGGAAGCATTGCTGTTCCGCACCGAAAACTGTACTTTACCTTCGGTCACTTCTACTTCGGTAGTGGCTTCCTGCGGGTAGGCGCGCACATTGAATGCTGTGCCAAGTACGGTTACTTTGGTTTGTGGAGTCGTGATGACAAACGGTTTTGATGCATTCGGCTGCACATCAAAATAAGCTTCTCCACTCAATTCTAAAGTACGTCTGGAAGATTGATTAAAATTTTTCGAATAAATCAATTTACTGTTCTCATTCAAAACCACAACGGAACCATCCGCCAACAGAATTTCCTGGCTTTTTCCAACACCGGTTTGTATGGTGACCTTTCTATTATTAAAGGATTGCAGCACCCAAATGCCCGCTACAGCGATCAGTAAAATTGCCGCCGCTGCACTGAGCCACTGCCGTCTTGCCCTTAGGCGCAAATGCTTTGTCTCTGCCGTTTTTGCCGATTGCATTCGCGCCTGAAACTTCGCCCAGCCGGCATCCACGTCTGGTTCGTAGCTATTCTTGTAACGTTCGCTTAAGTGTTTGATCTGTTCAATTTCGTTCGCCATAGTTTTTCCTTTAGCTTCCTGCATCCATATGATGCTCTTCGGTACGATTTGTTTGGATTTTGGTTTCTCATGCAATTATACTGACACGGCTCGATTCATCTACCCCCACGAAATTAAAGCAAAAACGACACCAAAAATAGTAAGCCACCTGACAAATAAGGTTTCAAAACTGCCCTTAAGTGTTTTAATGCCTTTGAAATCTGATTTTCAACGGTTTTGACAGAGATATTTAAATGTTCGGCGATTTCCTGATAAGATAATTCTTCGTGGCGGCTCAGCATAAACACCATGCGGCATTTATCTGGCAGCTGATCAATGGCTTCATCAATGAACTGCTGCAATTCTGCCGCTTCCAGCGATTGAGTACTGGTGGGCGTTTCGTCTTCCAGTTTGGGCAACTCGTGCTCGTCGTCCCATTTGATTTTGCGATCGCGCAGATAATTGAGCGTTCTGTTCACCGCCGACCGACGCAGGTAGGCTTTGAGCGAGGTATTAATAACTAATTGCCCTTTCCGGCGCCACATTTCAAAAAAAACCTCCTGCCCAATGTCTTCCGCTACTTGTGTATCGGTCACTACCTGATACACCACCTTGCACACGTAAGCGTAGTACTGCCGAAACATCTGCTCGATTCCCTTATCTGCGTTTCTGCGCAACAAATCCAATAGCTCCTGATCAGAAAAATTCATGTACAATTGTTATCAATGGCTTTATAATGAGTCATTCAAAAATATAAATTTATTGGCATACACAGAGAAGATATTTGCAAGCCGAATTCCAGATGCCGATTTTTACTCAGGCTTTTTTGAGCTTCCTGCCAGACAACAGCGACCGGTCTGCCCAGAGGCGGTTGGGATATTTACTATGCAAATAATGAAAAAGGATGGCAATGGCCACACCAAGAGTAGCGCCGAAATACACATCCTGGAGGAAATGGAGCACTAAATAAATACGGGAAGCCCCCACCAGCAATGCCATGCAAAACAACAGGAAAGCCACGCCATTTTTGCGGGGAAGGATGAACGCCAGAAAAGCGTACAACGCAAATGCTGCCATCGCATGCCCCGAAGGAAAACTCGTCAGTCCGCTATGAATCTTCACACCAGGCACGAGATTCAATTGATCGCTGATACCCAGTTCCTGAAAATACCGCCAAGGGCGCGGATGCGCGAATGTTTGTTTGGTAATCGCCGAAACCAGCATTACCGCAATGCCCAAAAGCGGCACAAACATTGCCGTACGATAACGAATGAATAGAAAAATCAGAGCAACCAGGGCGAATAGAATGCCTTCACCCATACGGGTAAAAAACTTGAAAAATACATTGCCGACCTCTGTACGATGATCGCTGAAAAAAAATATTTCGTCACCCAGCCGAATCTGTAGCAACAGGATAGCTCCGACAACTAAAAAAATGGCAAAACAAGTGAAAAACAATATATTATCACGTAGCAGCTTTATAAAATAAGTGCGATTCATGCTTTTGCTCTTCTTTTTGCAAACCAGTTCATCACGCGGGTAACCGTTTCCGATATTTGCAGGCTGGAATCGTTCATCGCTTTAAAAGTCAGAATCAAACCGACCGGAAACATCACGAATGCTGGCACCCATGCCGCCGCCATTGCCGGTAAAACAAAGGCTTCGGCAATTTTTCGGCAAAAAATGGTGAGAATTACAAATACCATAAAAAAGATGATCGAAATAAGAATCGGATAGCCAACCCCACCTTTCCGCACAATGGCGCCCATCGGCGCACCCACGAATACAAAAATAATGCAAACGACCGCAATGCTGTACTTCGTCCACATTTCGTAGGTGTATTTCACTTGGGCTTCGCGCATCGTCTGAATAGATCGTACGGCTGATTCCGCCTGATTTTGAATGCTCAGCACGAAGGTTTTGGCGCGATCATACATCTTGAGCCGTTCGTTTTTTTCAAATACTTCTCGAAAGTTTTGCAGTTTATCCCAAGTTGCCCGAAGGGAATCCGCCTCAGAGATCACTTCAGGAGCCTGCGTGGCCAGCGCGCTCTGCTTTCTTTTTTCTAATACTTTCTCAATTTCCTTGGCTCTGCCCGTTTCTATTTTTTGTCCGGTTTGGGGATCAATCGTTAGCTTCTCGCTTCGCAGCGATCGGTGATAAACGCTTGGCACCTGCGGCTTGGAAGGGCTGACGTTTACTCTGGCAGAATCTTTATCCGACGAAGCAGGCTGGATGAGTTTCTTGGCTACTGTCTTTTCTTCTGTTTTTTGCAATGCTATTGCAGAGTCGTGCTGAATCGTCTTTTCCGGTTTGTTTTCAACTGCTTGGTAGGTGTAAGTACTATCCGGTGGCAGAAAGCTAAAATAACTCGCCAATTGCGCAGAAAGCGTGATCACCCGATCTTCGACGCGTACATCCAGAGAATCAATCTCGGCGACCAGTTCCGGAATACTCATCATGGACTTATTACTTTTGAATAATTCTTCATTGGTACGGTTCAGGCTGAATTCATTCATGTCGAATACTTTCGTCCAGGTGCGGAAAGAAGTGCGCACGAAAGGATATTGGCCGTTATTGCGCGTCGGACCCGAAGGCTGCACTTCAATGTATTGGTTGACGTTGTCGAGCGTCATCACGAAGTATTTGCCATCGGGCGTGATGTACATTTTTCCGTTCTCTGCCACAATCTGGCTGTACTGCCCTTTAGATGCTTCACTATGGTCATAAATGAGCACTTCTTTGATCGTTTGACCATCTCGCCCTTTTTCGCCGATGTGAATCGTAAAACCCTGAAAATCGTCGTTAAACACACCTTCATCTAAGCGCAGTGCGGGTTTTTGCTGCTGAATGTCGTACATTCGCGAGCCGAATTTCAGGTTTGCCAGCGGAATCAATGTTGCCGAGCAATAATAAGACACCAATGCAGATAAGACCCCAAAAACAATCAGCGGGCGCATCACGCGCAGTAGCGGCACCCCGGCAGATTTGATGCTCGACAACTCGTAATTCTCCGCCAGATTCCCCATTACCATCACCGAGGAAATCAGAATCGCCAATGGCAGCGCCATTGGGATAAGCCCGACACATTTGTAAGCCAGCAATTCGATGATAAAAAAGAAGCCCAGCCCTTTTCCAGCGATATCGTCTATGTAAAACCACAGCGTTTGCATCAAAAAAAAGAACACCGCGATCGCGAACGTCACGATAAACGGCGGGATAAAGCTTTTGATTACCAAACGGTCAATGATTCGGATCATATCGTCAATTCAAAACTCAAAAATAAGGTTTAAACGGCTATTTGTATAAAAAATTGGGTAATTGTTACTACTTATTGGTTATTTGGGGTAATGAATTGGGATTTAAATTTTTACAGGTTTTAAATACGTCCCTGGATTTTTAGGATAAAAATTTCTATGAATTGCAAATAAAACCCCCTCCAAGCAACAAGTGCATTTTTCTAAAAAAAGTTGATCCGGATTGTAACATTTTCCAAAACCAATCGTCCTGCTGATGTCATGAGCCTGATATACTTTAAGCAAAACATATTACCCGTCAAGGACAAGCTATACCGCTTCGCGCAGAGCATCCTGAAAAATACAATGGAAGCCGAGGATGTGGTACAGGAAGTCATGGTCAGAGTCTGGCAAAAGCGCGAGACCTGGCATGAGGTAGAAAATATGGAAGCACTAACGATGAAAATGACAAAAAATCTGGCACTGGATAAGCTGAAATCGAGGTACAACCGCACCGACAGCCTGCCGGAATACGCCGATTGGCGCGACGATGCGGCACAGCCCGACGAAGCCACCGAAAGCAATGACTTGATTCAACGCATCCGGAAAATGATGAACCATCTGCCGGAAAAGCATCGGATGGTTATGCAACTGCGTGATATTGAAGGACTTAGCTATGAAGAAATCAGCGAAGTGCTCGACATGCCAATGAGTCAGGTAAAAATAAATCTTTTCAGAGCCAGAACACACATTCGCGAACAATTGATCAAAAACCAAATCGCATGAAATACCAGGAAATAACCCAATTGCTGGATAAATATTTTGCAGGCGAAACTTCGCTCCAGGAAGAGGCACAATTGCGCAACTATTTTAACGGCAAGGATGTGCAAGAATCCCTGCGTTCCTATCAGCCCCTGTTTCAGTTTTTCCGGCAGGAGCAGGAGCAACGCCTAAATGAACGGTTCGAGACCAAACTAATGGAACAATTGCAGCAAGCCCCACCTCGCCTGCGCGTGCGCCGCCTGAGCGTGTGGATAGCGCGCGCCGCCGCCGTTGCGCTCCTCGCCATCGGTGGATGGTGGATGTATCAGCAAGTTGAAGTTGCCAAGCCAGAGCCAGTGGCACAAACCATTGACTGGTCGAAGTACGAACCCGAAACCCCGGAAGAAGCCTATCAGGTGCTCAAAGCATCGCTTCACAAAGTTTCTTCGGAACTGAACCAGGGCGCTTCCACCGCTGCGGATGAAATGAGTAAAATTCGCAAAATGACGGAAATGATTCAGTAAGCATTAATCATTGACTATTAATCGCTTATTATTAACGCTCCAATATTTTACCGTAGTAAATAACAAATAATAAAATGATTATTAAAACCCCGACAGTTTTTTATCACAATTTAAAAAATCTTACAACAATGAAACTGCTTAAAATTGTAACTGCACTGTTTATCGCCGCCTGTTTTTCGGCAACCGCGTCTGCTCAGGTCAACGCGATTGATAAATATTTCCAACAGTATGTAAATGACAACAACTTTACGGTCGTTTACATCAGCCCGAAAATGTTTCAGATGATTGACAAACTAAAAATTGACGGCATGGATGATGACGAAAGTAAGGCAATCATGGATATTGCCAAAGACCTGAGAGGTCTGCGCATTCTTACCACCGATGTAAATGCAAAGCAATATTACAAGGAAGCTAAGTCGAAAATCAATACTAACGAATACGAGGTGTTGATGACCGTACGCGACAAAGATGGCGAAAACGTTGACTTTTACGTAAAAGAAACCCCAGGTAGCAACGGCGATTCTTTCGATGAATTTTTCCTGCTGGCAGGCGGCGACGACGATGACTTCGTGCTAATCAGCTTTGTCGGAAAAATCACTCTCGACAAGATTTCCAAGCTGGCGAACGGCATCGAAGGCGACGATGAGAAGCCGAAAAAGAACGAAGAGTAATTACTCCCAGCCCCAGTAAAATCAATGCTCCGGAGCAAAACTATTTATCAGACATTCATTTTGGTCAAAATTATCATATCAAAATCACCCAGTTTTATTTAAAATCTACTGCATATGAAAACGCTGCTGTTTGCCACCGGTTTCTTATTATTGAGTGCCACGCTATGCCCGGCACAAAACCCCGCAGCCGATTTTTACCGCCAGCATAAGCGGGAAAAGGGCGTTCGCAACGTCAAAATCCCGGGATGGCTGGTGTGGTTCGGCAGTGGCATTGCTCATGATATTGTAAAAAATGAAGACGCCAAAGTGGCCCTCAAACTGGCGCGCAAGGTGAAAAAAATGCGCTTTATGATCGCCGAAGATAAAAATCCTATTCCGGTAACAGCAGTGCAAAACTTCATCAGCGAAAGCCGGCGCAGCGATTATACCGATCTGATTTACGTGCGCGATGGTGAAACCACCGTGAACATTATGGGACAAATCAAGAAAAATGACAAGTTTAAAAACCTGATTTTCATGGTGCGCGAAGAAGATGAATTTATCTTTTTCCATATGAAGTCCAACATTCGCATGAGCGACCTGTCGGAAATGATCAACCACTTGATGACCGATTTCCCGATCAACGACAAAACCCGCAAGCAGGAACGCACCGAGAAACAGAAGCGCAAAAACAAAAACATCCCAAGAGCTTGATTTAAAAGATAAAAGACGAAATTTGAATGATGAAAAATTTATTCATTCCATAATTCCCTCATTTCATATTTCGCATTTTACATTTCTTTCACCCACTGAAAATTCTAACGACGATGAGGAAAATCCTGTGGATGGCCGCGCTGATGTGCGTGACCAGCCTGACCAATGCTCAGGATAAAGCGATTGTCAATTTTTATGACAAGTATAAAAACATGGAAAACGCGACCAATCTCAACCTGAGAGGTGGGGCACTCAAACTCGCTTCCAGCTTATCCGACGATGCCGAAGAAGCCAAGTTGTTGCGAAAAGTCACTCAATTGTGCATTCTGACGGTAGAAAATGGCAAGTTGGTCAGCACCAGCGAATACCGCAAACTCATCTCCGATCTACAGCGCGATCCTTTTGAAGACTTGTTTGCCGTCAGAGAAAATGGTCAGTACTTTCAATTCCTGATACGAGAAAAAGAGGGCACCGTCACGGATGTGTTGGTGCTGGTAAGCAGTGAGGTCGAATTTATGATGCTTAGCCTGGAAGGTGCGCTTAAATTCAGCGATCTGAAAGACCTGAACATTGAAGTGAATGGCTCGGAACATTTCAAAAAAATACCAGACAATAAAAAAGACGTGCCCAAGGCGTAGAAAAAAATCATTTACACATTGAAGCAGAAAAAGGGCTGTCCGATCATTACGGGTAGCCCTTTTTCTTTTTAAAATTTTAAAATTCTCAAAAAATGCCGAAAAAAATTTCGCAATGCTTATTTTCGGGACTTCAATTCTTAAAATCAGACAAATTTTAAACAATTTCAGCGGATAGTAAACAATGCAACTATGACCAAAAAAGTAATTTACGGGATACAGCAGGTTGGCGTTGGCGTAGCGGATGTATCAGCAGCATTCAAATGGTACGGCAAAAATCTTTGTTCCAATATCATGGTCTTCGATGACGACAACACTGCTACCCACATGGCGCCTTACATGGGCGGCAAACCCCATAAAAAGCGAGCCATTCTCGCCATCAACATGCGTGGCGGCAGCGGTTATGAACTTTGGCAATATCTCGATCGCACTCCCAAAGCTTCTCAGGCACCCATCCAGATTGGAGATCTGGGCATTTTTACGGTCAGCGTCAAATCCAAAGACATCCGGCAAAGTTTTGCTATTCTTGAGTCCAACGGCGTCAATATTCTCAGCAAAATCGAACAGGCGCCCGACGGTACGTCCTGCTTTTTTGTAAAAGACAATGAAGGGAATATCATTCAAATTATCGAGTACACTTCGTGGTATGCCGAAAATAAATTGCATGTAGGCGGTGTTTGCGGCTGCATCATCGGCGTTTCAGACATCGAAAAGGCCAAAGCGCTCTACAGCGATGTATTGGGCTATGATAAAGTCGTTTACGATGAAACCGGCGTTTTTGATGATTTCAAATCCTTGCCCGGTGGTCAGGAACGGTGCCGCCGTGTATTGCTGGAACACGCCGAAGAACGCATTGGCGGGCTGAGTCGCCTTTTTGGCAAAAGCCACATCGAACTGGTGCAGGTGCTCACGCGCGAGCCGGCAAAAATATTTGCCAACCGCTACTGGGGAGACCTGGGTTACATCCATCTTTGCTTTGATGTGCGTGGTATGCATGCCCTGAAAAAAGAATGTGCAGAGAAAGGTTTCCCGTTTCGCGTGGATAGCGAAAGCTCTTTCCAGATGGGCGAAGCCGCCGGGCATTGGAGCTACATCGAAGACCCTGATGGCACGCTGATCGAATTTGTGGAAACGCATAAAATTCCGATCGTAAAGAAGTGGAACTGGTACATGAACCTGCAAAAACGCGATCCGCTGAAGCCACTGCCCAACTGGATGATCAGCGCACTGGCATTCAACCGGGTGAAGCTTTGATGATGGATTTCTGATATTGAAGGCAGGATTTTTGTCTGGCGATGACAGATTCCTGGGAATGGGCTATTCGCAGAAGCGGATAGCCTATTTTTTATAAAAAACATTACATTTTCAAAATAGCAAAAGTCAAATCCCTATTTTGTTGGAAAAATCAGCCTTTAAAAATGGTCAAAAATCTAAAACCTGTGTACAATGCAAAGAAAAATTCTATTCCTCTTTTTACTCATAACGCAGATAGCCTGGGCGCAGGCTCAACCGCCCGCCACCCCAGCAGTTGCACGTATTAAAAGTTTTGAACAGCGCAAAGCTTTGGAAAAAGCTTCCATTATCAACGGTATTGAGTTTCGCAGTGTGGGTCCCACAATCATGAGCGGCCGCGTAGCCGATCTTGACGTCTCCCCCAGCGACCCAACACATTTCTACGTAGCCTATGCCTCCGGCGGGCTTTGGAAAACAGCAAACAACGGTCAGTCCTTTGAACCTTTGTTTGACAGCGAAATGGTAATGACGATCGGCGACATTGCGGTGGATTGGGCACGTAGCACCATCTGGGTAGGCACCGGTGAGGTCAATTCCAGCCGTTCGTCCTATTCCGGCACCGGTATTTTCAAAAGCACCAACGGCGGCAAAACCTGGCAACACATGGGTTTGGGCGAAAGCCACCACATTGGACGCATCGTTTTGCACCCAACCAATCCGAATATCGCCTGGGTAGCGGTTTTGGGGCATTTGTATTCGCCAAACAAAGAGCGCGGAATTTACAAAACCACCGATGGCGGCAAATCCTGGAAACAGGTGCTGTTTGTAAATGAAAATACCGGCGGCGTAGATCTGATTATGGAACCCAATAACGCCAAAGTGCTCTACGCAGCTATGTGGGAGCGCGAACGCCGCGCCTGGAATTTCGTGGAAGGTGGCAAAGGTACCGGCATTTACAAAAGTACCGACGGCGGCGAAACCTGGAACCTCCTGACCGATGAAAAAAGCGGTTTTCCAAATGATGAATTTGCAGGTCGCATTGGATTGACTATCAATAAAATGGGTGGCAAAACGACGCTCTACGCAGCTATTGACAATTATAACCTCCGCCCGAAGGAAGAGCCTGATCCGGATGTGGTGACACGTGATATGCTCCGCAATATGAGCAAAGAGGATTTCCTGAAGCTCCCGAAATATCAAATCGCGGATTATTTGCAAAGCAATGGTTTCCCACGTGAATATAGCGCCGACAAAATCATCGGTATGATGAAAAAAGACGAGATCAAGCCGATAGAACTCGTTGAATATGTGGAAGATGCGAATTCTATTTTATTAAGTTCGACAGTCAAAGGACTGGAAATTTATAAATCCACCGACAACGGTAAAACCTGGCGAAAAACACACGACGAGCCGCTGGATGCCTACAGCTCTTATGGTTATTATTTTGGCATGGTGCATGTTTCGCCGAGCAATCCAAATAAATTGTACACCTACGGTGTGCCGATCATGCGTTCGGATGATGGTGGTAAAACCTGGAAAATGATCAACGGGGACAACGTTCACTCCGACCACCACGCACTTTGGGTTGATCCGAAACGCGAAGGGCATTTGATTAACGGCAACGACGGCGGCGTCAACATTTCCTACGATGACGGAAAAACCTGGATTAAATGCAACACTCCTGCGGTTGGACAATTTTACAGCATTATGGTGGACAATGCCAAACCTTACAATGTGTACGGAGGCTTGCAGGACAATGGTGTATGGATGGGATCAAGCAATTATCAAGCCGGCACCGGCTGGCATGATTCCGGCGAATATCCTTACAAAGCCATTGGTGGCGGCGACGGTATGATGGTGATGGTGGATACCCGCGACAATGCGACGGTCTATGCCGGTAGCCAATTTGGCAACTATTTTCGATTGAACACCAAAACCGATGATCGCCAACGCATTACGCCGCGCCACAAGCTTGGCGAACGCCCGCTGCGCTGGAATTGGGAAACGCCGATCTGGCTTTCTCAGCACAATCAAGACATCTTGTATATGGGTTCCAATAAACTACACCGATCGTTCAATCAAGGCACCGATTTCTCGGAAATTTCCGGCGACCTGACCAATGGCGGACGTAAAGGCGACGTGGCTTTTGGCACTTTGACCACCATTCACGAATCGCCCCTGCGTTTTGGACTGATCTACGTTGGCTCAGATGATGGACTGGTACATATGACGCCTGATGGTGGTGTTACCTGGAACAATATCAGCGCGGGCTTGCCCAAAGATATGTGGGTATCGCAGGTATTCGCTTCCGCGCATGACGAAGGCACCGTGTATGCGTCGCTCAACGGCTATCGCTGGGATCACTTCGATCCGTACGTGTACATGTCCACTGATTTTGGTAAAAACTGGACGAGAATCGGCTCAGATTTACCGCTCGAACCCGTCAACGTGATCAAGGAAGATCCCAGCAATGCCAATATTCTGTACGTGGGTACCGATCACGGATTGTACGTGTCGCTGGACAAAGGCAAGAGTTTTATGCTTTGGAACAACAGCCTGCCCGCTGTGGCAGTGCACGATGTCATTGTGCAAAACCGCGATAAGGACTTAGTGGTCGGCACGCACGGTCGCTCAATTTACATTGGCAGCGTCAAAGAATTGCAACAATTGACCAATGAATTGATGGTAAAACCACTCGTCGTTTTTGAAGTAGAAAAGCAACGCTACAACGCGCGCTGGGGCGGCACCTTCTTCGGTCGCGAATTCAAGCCGGAAGTCAAAATTCCATTGTACGTCAACAGCAACGGCAAGACGACCTTCACCGTAGCTGCCGAAGATGGCACGGTGATGCAAACTTTTGAAGCGGATTTGAAAAAAGGGCTGAATTACCAAACGTACGATCTGACTTTCAATGAAAAACTGCTGGACGCTTACAATGCCAAGCTCAATGAAAAACGCAAAGCCGACGAAAAGCCAATCAAAGTCAAAAAAGCAGACGATGGCAAATGCTATCTCTATGCGGGCACGTTCAAAGTCACGGTGGAAAAAGGCGGCGAGCGCCAAGAATTCAAGCTGGTGATCGAAGCCCCCGGTGGCAGCGGCGGTCGGGGTAATTTCGGAGAACCGGGCGAAAGTGAGGGGAAGTGAAAAAGTAGTGCGATGTAATCTGCAATCTAAGGCGACGCCTCTTCGGAAGTGTCGCCTTTGGTTTTTGTGTCTTCAGGGGTAAAAAACAGGTAGTTATTTGCAGAAAAACAGGTCTCGGCGTGCCATAGGTACGCATGGTAAGGCAGACCTACGGCATGCAAAGCGACGCAATGAATCATTCCTATCCATATCCCATCCGATGGGACGAATGCAGCAAAAATTCGGAATGACTTATGCTTATTATTTACTTTATCAAAGTGCAAACGAGCTATTTGAAGCTTAATATCCTATTTTCCCAAGTCAACACATGATATTTCGTTGTCGGAATTTCATTCTATGTCATCACCAAATGACTTTATGTTGTTAATTATTACTTGTGCCAAGTTGATCTTTCATGTACTGCTACTTTTGCATGTGCTTGTAAATAAATCTTGCAGATGATACTGTTTTATTGCTTATCGGTAAGCGCTGGCGGGCAACAGCAGGACTTTGCGCTTTGCTCGTCCTTTTTCAATCTTTGGAAAGTTTCTATCTTTTCACCTGTCTTATTTGAAAAATCTTTTGATCATTTTTTAATTCTATACCATGAAAAGACTCTTACTCATTTTAAGTGTACTAACGGTAAGCCTGGGCATTGGGGCGCAGAATTTCCCAATTGATAGAGCCAACTACGAGCTGGCGGCAAAATTCTCGCCCGAACGGCTCAAGAAAATGGTTTTCTCCACGCGCGTGGATCCACACTGGCTCAAAAACACCGAGCGTTTTTGGTACGAATACGAAACCAGTGAAGGGAAATCCTATTATCTTGTTGATCCGCTGAAGCGTACGAAACAAGTGCTTTTCGACAATGTAAAAATGGCGGCGGACATGTCGCGCCTGACCGGAGATCCTTTTGATGCGCAGCATTTGGATATTGAAAATCTGAAGTTTATCAAAAATGAAACCGCCATTCAATTTGAAGTAAAAAGTAAACTCGTGGAGGAAGAAGAGAAAAAAGACGAAGGAGATGAAAATGGCGACACCCAGCAGGAACAGCGCCAGCGCAACGGCGGCAAGCCTCGCCTGGTCAAGAAAACCTGGTATTTTGAGTATGATCTGACTACCAGACAATTAAAGCTACTTTCGGATTACGAAAAACCGAAAAAAGACCCGGAATGGGCTTCCATCTCTCCAAATGAGGAATACGTGCTGTTTGCGCGCAACCACAACCTCTACTGGATGGACAAGGAAAATTTTGAAAAAGCCAAGAAGAACGAGAAAGATACCACCATCGTGGAGCATCAATGGACGACCGATGGCGTGGAGTAT
>CAZQTF010000031.1:0-24219 GCA_964596135.1 uncultured Saprospiraceae bacterium
ATAACAAGAATTCCAAACTCAAATCCAATCACATCAATACAATTCTCGTGGATCAAACTGGCGAAGTTTGGATCGGTACTGATGAGGGCATGTTCGTAGGCAAAGGCAGCCGCTGGACGCTGGAAGAAAAGTTGTTCAGTTTCGACCGCGTATTGGAATACGGTTCCACAGTCTGGATTCTGGGCGATGATTTTCTCTGGCGCGTGAATACGCGCGGTGAATGGATCCCGGTGGATATTGACGTCCGTCAACTCGAAGGATTAATCCGGGACATCGCTATTGATTTGAAAGGGCAACTCTGGATTGCCTCAGAAATTATCACCCGTTTTGATCCGGAAACCGACACCTACACCAAATATGGTCCGATTGAATATTATACCAGCCAGTATGCTACAGCCCTGACGATTGACGAAGAGGGCGCCGTGTGGATTGGAACGGAGGATAAAGGCATTTATCTGATTCAAAAAGCTTCGGCAATGACAGTCAATTGCCTGGTTATCAAAGAATTAAATTGTAATTCCGATAAAAATGACGCTGCGCTGGAGGTAAAAATCACCGGCGGCGAGGCCCCCTACACATATGCCTGGAGTAACGGTCTTTCTGGCGCTAATCCTCAAAATCTGGGTCCTGGCGAATACACCGTCACCGTCACGGATAGCAAAGGTAAATCCAAGATCGCGCAAGCCGTGATCGAAAATCCACGCTTCACCGTGGAAGTAAAACAAGAGAAGGAAGAAAGCACTCCCGGCGCAAGAAACGGTAGCGCTTCAGTAACGATTGCGGGCAGCGCCAGTTCCTTCAAATTTCAGTGGGACAACGGTGAAACAACCAAAACAGCGACCAAATTGACCTCTGGTAATCACAGCGTAACTGTGACCGATCAAAAAGGCTGCAGTGCAACAGGAATCGTGACGATCGGGCAGGGCGTCGCGCCAATGGATATTGCTATCGAACAGATCAATCCGGTAAAGTGCGCCGATTCAAATGACGCGGCGCTCAAAGTCACGGTCACCGGCGGGAAAAGTCCTTATCAGTATCAATGGAGCGACGCGAAATTGAATGGCGATCAACCTGCCAATGTCAAACCAGGCAATTACAGCGTAACCGTTACCGACATGATGGGCACGGCAAAATTTGCAACCATCAGCATTTCCGAACCGGCGACGCTGACTGCGGAAATCATCAAAAAACGTGGCGCAACCACCGAAACGACTACGGATGGCAAGGCGACCGTCGAAGCCAAAGGCGGTACCAGAACCTATGCATTCCAGTGGGATAACGGCGAAACCGACGCTCAGGCAAAACAACTGACCATCGGTATGCACAACGTGACCGTAACTGACGCAAATGGCTGTACCACAAGCACTTCTGTAGAAATCGTCAAGCGCATCCTACCGACGCTGACCGTCGAAATGCTCAAAACCGGCGAAGCGATTCGTATGGAACAGTTGCAGTTCGATGCAGACAGTACCAACATCAACGAACCTTCGATGCCCGTACTGAACGAATTGTTCGACTTCCTAACCGACAACCCGGCTATCGTGGTAGAAATCGGTGGACATACCAACAGCCTTCCGCCCGATGAATATTGCGACCGCATCTCGACCGCGCGTGCGCAAGCCGTTGCGAATTACCTGATCGCCAAAGGCATTGACCCCAAACGCCTTTACGCCAAGGGCTACGGCAAACGCAAACCCATAGCCAGCAATGACACACCCGAAGGGCGGCGACGAAACCAGCGCGTGGAAATCAGAATACTCGAACTAAACGAAGACGGAAATTAGCGCTCTTCGCCAGGCTCGAATAAATCAAAAAGGCACAATATGGATCGCCCTCCCTATTGTGTCTTTCTTTTAGAAAATAGCGGTTCGCCCGATAATCTTCTTTTTTTCTTAAAAATTCCGCTCTTTTTGTACCTTCGCGCTCCGATGGAAAGCGCTTTTTCACAACCATGCACACTATGAGCCGAATACTGTACTATCTACTGCTGAAACCTTTGTCGTACCTGCCTTTGCCGACATTGTACGTATTCTCCGATGCCTTGTTTGTGCTGCTGTACCGCATAGCGGGCTTTCGCCAGAAAGTCGTCCTCACCAATCTGACCAATTCCTTCCCCGAAAAAAACGCAGCGGAAATTCGGCAAATCGCGGCGGATTTCTATCGGCATCTCTGCGACGTGATCGTGGAAGCCGTCCGCATGTTCAGCATTCCCAAAGCCGAGTTACTGCGCCGTTGCCCGGTAACAAATCCTGAGATTTTCGAGCAATACGCCACTCAGGGCAAAAGCGTACTCATTGTGGCAGGACACTATGCCAACTGGGAACTTGCGGCGGTTGCCTGCGGGCTGCAAATTCCCCATCACACCGTTGGGATTTACCATCCCCTGTCGAATGCGTTTATGGATGCCCGTCTGCAGCAGTCGCGCGCGCGTTTTGGTATGGAATTGGTGCATAAAAAGGAGGTCAAAGCGTTTTTTAAAGCGAATACCCATCGGCTTACCGCCACTATGTTTGGCGCCGACCAGTCGCCCTCCAACAGCCACAAAGCATACTGGACGACCTTCCTACACCAGGATACAGCGGTAATGTACGGCACGGAGAAATACGCCCGCGAATATGATTATCCGGTACTGTTTGGTACGGTGAATAAACTACGGCGCGGCTACTACCAAATGTCGTTCCACACCATCCACGATCACCCTGCCGCCTCGCCCTACGGCGCCATCAGTGAAGGCCATACCCGCGCTCTGGAAGACCTCATCCGGCAGGCGCCCCAGTACTGGCTCTGGACGCACAAACGCTGGAAGCGCCAACGTCCCGTAACACAATCAAAAGGAGTGTGAGAGGGAAAGAAAACGAGCCTTCCAGACAAGAAATTAGTTTTTATTTTGCAAGTATTCTAATTTGGCTATATCCTTATTAGATTTGAAAATCTTATCCAAGATTTTAGTAAATATCAATGTTATATTTTGTAAAAAAACCGAGAGCTGGTGGGGCTTCATCCCCAAAACGAAAGAGCGAGCTACCCCATTTGGGTTATTAACAACCGCATTACCAGTAATTTGGTAAAAATTCTTCTTACCTTAGGGTTTTTGAATTGGTCAATAAGACGAGCCTCTGACAAAACCAGTGAATCATGAGCAGAATCTGGCGAGGCTTTTTTTTTGGCTTTATTTTCTTTTTTGCAGGTTATTATGCTTTTTTTTATAAAGCGCCGATTTTTCATTATGCAAATTACTTTGCAAACCTGCCTGTTATTACAAAATTATCACAACAATTTAAAACCGGCATTGCCCTGGCTGGTCAGGATTTTTTTACCCGCCAGCAACAGGATTTTCAACACAAAAACATCTCCGAAGCGCTCAACCGTAATGATGACTGGGTTTGGCAGCGTACGTCCATTGAAGCGAAACTTCAGCAGCATTTTGGTGCCCGGCAAGCCGAAAAACGCTCTTATTTTCTGAATTACATCGAACAGCACGCCCGGCTGGCATTGTCTGAAATGGCGCAAAGCCACATTCCCGCGAGCGTAACGCTGGCCCAGGGTATCCTGGAAACCAACGCCGGCGATAGTTACATTGCCCGCAAGGCAAATAATCATTTTGGAATTAAATGTTATAAATATAAAGATTATAAAGCCGACGGGCGAATTGATGATAATGATTTTTACCATCATGATCTGGCGTATGGCTGCGTGCAAATCAAGGACGACCATGTATGGGACCGGTTTCAGATGTACCCGAGTGTAGCCGCCAGTTATCGGCACCATTCGCTCCTGCTCACCAGAGAACCGCGCTACAATTGGATGATCGCGCAGTACGGAAACAAAATCGGTGAAACCGTTCAGGTAGAGTCGCACTGGTTTGGCACAGACACGGCGCCTTACTACGCCGCCTGGTGCATCGGGCTGAAAAAAAGCGGCTATGCCACCGGCAAACGCTACGCCCAGAAGCTGGCTTACATTATAGAAACATACGAATTATGGAGATTTGATTATCAACTAGTAATGAGCTAAAAATTAACGTTATCAAAATATTACACCATTCTATAGCTTATTATTTATTAACCAAAACCACTTACATGATGAAAGACTTACTAAGCATTCTGGGATTTTTACTGGCAGGATTCTGCTTTTTTGTCTGGTACGGCGAGCGCAGCGGCGCAACGACTTCCGACAACACGAAAGTAAATCAGGGCATGATCGCCGATGCCAATGGTTTTAACGCAGGTGATGTATTTACAGAGCGCCCTCTTGAACGCCCTGATGAAGTGACCCGCAATGGTGAAAGTGCCAAAGCAGCGGACAGACCGGCGGAAGGGACAAGCGCAAACACCAGGCTGACTACAGACAAAATCAGGAATCAGGTGCAACAGATCGCAGATGCTGCCATGTCGAGTGCCGTCGAGTACCAGATTCCGGCGGGTACATCGCTGGCTTTGCTGATTTACTCCGCAGAGCGGGGCAAGCAGATCACTTCCAGCAACCTCAGCCGCGTCGTGGAGTATCTCATGGGCGTGAAACAAAGCGCCGACGAACAGGATCGCCGGTCTTACTTCAAGTATGCGTCCAACTCGGAGAAATGGTTCCAGGGGCTGGGGTTCGATCGCAACGGCGGGCATCCGAAGTCAGACCTACTGCGTATTTACAATGCTTATGATTTAAAAAACTACGACAAAGACGTGCTGGCGTTTGTGACCAGCCCCAGCAAGTCGAAAGCGAAATCCAGTTTGAAATTTGATCAAAAAATCGAACCGAAAACGGTGGCACCGTCTTTATCGGGCGATGTGAGCAATGAAGAGCTCCGTCGAAATCACGCTTACGCCAAAAATCGCTGGGCAGATCAGGAAATCAAAGGTACTTCGGCAGATGTAAAATTTGTAGCTTCCGAAACCTACAGCAAAAACAAAGCCAATGCTGCACGGCAGCAAGTAGAAAAACTGTCGGTAGGACAATCTATTACCTTCGACAATCCCGGCGAGTACCACGCAGCCGTGAAAGAAATCATTGCACTGGAAGCGGGTTTGGATAGTTGGGAAGTTTATGAAAACAAAGCGGGCAGGGAATCTGCGGAAAAAGTCTTCAGAAGACGCGCAGAAAAAGGGGGCTTCCTGGTTACCGGCACACTGAAAGTGACCAGAGAGCGATAAAATAATAAAAAGACCGGAATGCTGGAATAATTGCTCGTTGTTTCGGCATTCCTTTCTAAAACAGGCGTTTACGCTGAAAATACCAACCCAGCAGCAGGCTTAGCATCATGGTAATGCCAAAAATAAAATACACAGCATTGGGATGGTTGTCGAAAGGAAGATTGACGTTCATGCCGTAAAAACTGGCAATAAGTGTAGGCACCATCAGGATAATGGTGATGGCGGTGAGGCGACGCATCGTGTTGTTCAGGTTGTTGGAAATGATCGAGCCGTAGGCATCCATCGTACCATTGAGGATATTGGTATAAGTATTTGCCATTTCGAGCGCCTGCCCGTTGTCAATCACGATGTCTTCAAAAAGATCGCTTTTGTCCTCATCCTCACGAATTTGCAAAAAGTCGGTGCGTTTCATTTTCATTTTAAGTAACTCATTAGCACTCAATGAATTTACGAAATACACCAGGCTCTTTTCAATGCCGAGTAGCTGGCGTAATTCCCTGTTGCGGCTGGAATCGAAAAGCTCTGCTTCGATCAGATTACGCTTCAGATTGAGTTTTTTCAGGCAGGTCAGAAAGCGATAGACGTTCTGTTCCAGCATTTGCAATACAAAGAGGCTTTCGTCCGCTGGATCGAAATTTTTCACTTTATCCTCCATAAAAATCTGTAAAACGGGGTTTTCCTGCGAAGAAATGGTGATAACATAGCCCGGAATAAGAATGATGCCGATCGGCACGGTGATATAAATGGTATCGCTGTCGTCCTCTGTTTCGTTGAGAATAGGCGTGCTGACTAAAATGAAGCGAGCGTCTTCTTCGCGTTCGTATCGGGGGCGTTCTTCGGTATCCAAGGAATCCGTCAAAAAGTCGAGTGGTATTTCAAATTGCTGAGCGACCTCTTCCAGTTCTTCCGGTGTAAACGGCGGAAGGATACAAATCCAATAAGCAGCATCGGCGCTGTCCAGTTCGCGTAGACGTCCATCTTCTTTGGAAAAGTACTTCAGCATGGCTCTGCTTTTCTCCAGCATCTAAACACAAAAATCCGCGTAAACTTACATAATTACTTTGGAATACGAAGTTGGTCATTAGTAAATAATAAACGGCAACCGATAAATAAACATTAAATATTAAGTTGTCGTGCAAAGTGTGCATAAACCGACAAATCGGCAGCCGTGGCGCAGCCCCAGGAGGGATGGTATCCGAGCAGCAACCGAAAATAATCTTCTATGATATCGGCTTGTTGTTCGTAATTAAAATCCAGCAATTTTTTGTTGTTGCGAAAAGCCTCGTATAAAGCATCTGCACCACCGTAATCGTAGCCTTCCCTCGAACGCTGCGCCGCCAATGCTCTGGGAATATACACCATGCCCAAATGATGATACTGCCAGACGTGCATCAGTTCGTGGATGAGCAGCGGATCGCTCATTTTGCCCCAACTGTTGATTGTGTAAAAACTGACGTAACAGAATTTCCCCTGCCGGGGTCCCAAATACGCCCGTTCGTCCACGCGCACCCGTTCGTAGGGAATACTTTTCCCAAAAACCGATTCGGACATAACAATTTCCCTGCGGGAAAGAGGGCGGCTATTGAACTTAATTATCCTCGAACAGACGTCGTATAAATCACTGATTGCCAACAGGTCAAACAATTGAAACATCAGCTCCAGCGACCAGGACGGAAGATTTTTATGCGATACTAAAGAGAAATGTTGAATGATGCGAACCGTGCGCTTTGAAATCAAGTGAATAAAATTTATCATGTTTTGAGTTGAAGTTCCTGCATCAATTAAACCGGATTGCTTTCACCGGGCTGATCCGGGTGACTAAATAGGATGGAAAGATTAAAAATAATAATGTAACAAATAATGTACCGATATTAATCAGTAAAATATTCCAGAATTGCAACTCTACCGGTGCAACAGATAGGTAATAGTTTTCTTCCGACAGACGAATCAGACCAAACTGATCCTGCAACACGCACAGACCAATGCCAATCAGGTTACCCCAAAACAAGCCTACCAGAATAATGTAAGCCGCATAATACAAAAATATCCGACGGATGCCCCAGTTGGTGCTGCCCAGCGCTTTGAGCGTGCCGATCATGTTCGTGCGTTCAAGAATAAGAATCAACAAAGCGGTTATCATATTGATGATCGCTACCACAATCATTAAACCAAGAATGACCACTTCATTAATATTTTGCAGCTCCAGCCACTCAAATATTTCACGCAGCTTTTCCCGAATTGTTTCGGCATAAAGATTGTTCGGCAATTTATTATAATAAATATATTCTGTAATAATATCCAGATCGTTAATATCATCCAAAAACACCTCAAAGCCGCTCACTTCGTCGGGCTGCCAGCCGAGCAGGCGCTGAAGCTGACGGATATCAACGAGCGCAAACACTTTGTCGTATTCTTCCAACCCCGTTTTGAAAATACCAGATACGGTAAAACGCCGTTTCAACTGTTCTCCTCCTTGTACAAAATGCACGATAAAACTGTCGCCTATATCAATGCGCAGGCGATTGGCGGTCTGCTGGGAGATCAGAATATCCGAGGACATAGCGGTGTCCGGCAGGTTTAGTTTTTGACCCTTCACGAGGTACTGCTCCATAAAACTCCAATCGAAATCCTTGCCAACACCCTTGAGCAGGATACCCTCGATCTGCGATTTTGCCTTGATAATGCCCGGTTTCACCGCGAACACCTGAATGTGCCGAATACCGCCTTTGGTTTCCGAAAGTTGCTCCCATTCGTACCCCAAAAAACTCTTAGTTTCGTAATATTCTATCTGTTTAACTGTATCCAGATAAGGATAAAAGGGCTGTTTGGCCTTGATCGGAAAAGCTTCCAACAACGAGGTGCTGATGTCGGTATCTGTAATGTGAATATGCCCCCAAAAGCCGAAAATCTTGGTGCTGATTTCTTTTTTGAATCCCGTGATCAGAGCATTGGTTGTGATCATCACCGCTACGCTCAGCGCCACTGCCACTACGGCAATGCGAATAATCAGCCTTGAGAAGGACTGCTGGCTCGAAAGGGATACCCGTTTGGCTACAAAATATTCGAAATTCATCGCGGGCAAATTTACACCAATAACGCGGAACTTGAGGCATTATCCTTTTTGTTGATCGAAAAAATCCTATTTTTGCGCATCTTTTTAAAACATTGAACTTTCAACCCTTGAACAATTACATATTATGAATTTTCTGGAAGAACTGAAGTGGCGCGGGATGTTGCAAGATATGACACCCGGACTGGATGAATTATTGCGACAAGGTATGGTCACAGCGTACATCGGCTTCGACCCCACGGCGCCTTCGCTCACCATTGGCAATTACGTGCAGATCATGATTCTCAAATTGTTTCAGCTCTCCGGGCACAAACCGATCGTACTCATGGGCGGCGCCACCGGACGCATCGGCGACCCCTCAGGTAAAGATAAAGAACGCGAGCTTAAAAGCTACGACGAATTGGATCGCAACCTTGAATTTCAGAAACAACAGTTTTTTAAATTTCTCGATTTTGAAAAGGGTGCCAACAGAGCCGAAATGGTCAATAATCTCGACTTTTACAAGGATATGAACGTGCTCGACTTCTTGCGCGACGTAGGTAAAACCTTGACCATCAATTACATGCTTTCAAAAGAATCGGTGCAAAAACGACTGGATTCGGGCATTTCTTATACCGAATTCAGCTACCAGTTGTTGCAAGCCTACGATTTTCAGGTGTTATACAAAAAACATGGCTGTATGCTGCAAATGGGCGGCTCTGACCAATGGGGCAACATCACCTCCGGCACCGAATTTATCCGGCGCAATCTGGCCGAAAAGGCTTACGCAGCAACAACGCCTCTGCTGACCAAAACGGATGGTACAAAATTTGGCAAATCCACCGAAGGCAATATCTGGCTCGACCCGCAAATGACTTCGCCCTACAAATTCTACCAGTTCTGGATCAACGCCGATGATGCTGACATTCCCAAATTCATGCGCTATTTCACGCTGCGCACCCGCGAAGAAGTGGAAGCCCTGGAAAAAGAACACGCCGACGATCCGCGTGAGCTTAAGCGCCTGCTGGCGGAAGAGCTTACTGTCCGCATCCACTCGACAGAAGCTTACCGATCAGTGCTGAAGGTCTCTGAATTGCTTTTCGGGCGCAACGCCACCCGCGAGAATCTCCTTGAACTGAGTGAATACGAACTGGAAACCGTTGGACATGAAATTCCCGCCTTTACGGTGAGCAAAGATGTACTTACGCCAGGGCTGAGCGTCATTGACCTGCTGGCAGAACAAACAAAGATCGTAACATCGAAAAGCGAAGCGCGCCGCGCCATCCAGGGTAACGCCATCAGCATCAACAAAGACAAAATCAGCCATCCGGAAGTTGTCATCAATCACGAATCGCTACTGCACGGCAAGTATTTAATGGTTGAAAATGGCAAGAAAAACAAGTATCTTGTTGTAGTTCAGTAGTTAAAATTTAAAACCTCGATCATGGAATTGGCCATTTACCAGGTAGATGCCTTCACCAGCCAGCGTTTCCGGGGGAATCCCGCGGCAATCGTGCCGCTGGAGCGATGGTTACCCGATGACGTTATGCAGGACATCGCCCAGGAAAACAACCTCGCCGAAACCGCTTTTTTTGTACCGGAAAGCGAGAGCTTCCGCCTGCGGTGGTTCACGCCAACAGTAGAAGTCAATCTTTGCGGGCACGCTACGATAGCATCAGCGCACGTGTTGTACGAACATCTCGGCTATCAGCCGCCCAAAATTGCTTTTCAATCCAAAAGCGGATTGCTGACCGTCGTCAGGGAAAATGAACGGTACATCCTGAATTTTCCGACCGATACGCTGATAAAAGCGCCACACATGCAGGAAGTAGCACAGGCGCTGGGACACTTGCCTAAAGAAGTACTAAAAGGTCGGGAAGACTGGGTGGCAGTATTTGAAAATCAACAGGTTATTGAAAATTTGAACCCAGATTTTCGAAAAGTCGCAGAATTAGGCGGTCGCGGCTTGCTGGCTACGGCTCCCGGCGATGCAGTGGATTTCGTGTCGCGCTGTTTCTTCCCACAATCGGGCGTAGCCGAAGACCCCGTAACCGGCTCGGCACATACTACGCTAACGCCATATTGGGCTAAACGACTGAATAAGAATGAATTAACTGCCAAACAACTCTCTAAGCGCGGTGGTGAATTGTCGTTGAAATTGCTAGGCGATCGCACCGAAATTGGCGGTGGCGCGGTGACTTATTTAGTGGGTAAAATTTTTATTTAATATTATTCATTCAATTTCACGCTAATGGTTATTCGGTTTTACCGCTATTCCCCAATAACCATTAGCAAATAACTATTCCTGAATAAAGATAATTTCATGCAGCGATTACCTCATATTTACTTTGCTCCCAGCACATTGGGGGGTCGAGGTGTGTTTACATCAGAATTCATAAAAGAAGGATCTTTAATCGAAATCTGCCCGGTTATTATATTACCCGAAGAAGAATTGCCCATTATTCACAAAACTTATTTACACGATTATTACTTCCTTTGGGGCGAAGATGAAAAACAATGCGCTATCGCGCTGGGCTTCGGCTCATTGTACAATCATACCTACAACGCCAACGCGGAATATATCCTTGACCTTGATGAAAATACCATTGATATTTATGCCGTGCGCAACATCAAAGCCGGCGAAGAAATTACCGTCAATTATAATGGATTATTTGACGACGAAACGCCGGTATGGTTTGATGATCCTGATTATCGAAGGTAAATAACTTTGTTTTTACGATCAACTCATTTGCGCAAACAAGTTGCGAATTTCCTTTGCCTGTTCGGGCTTCATTCTGCCGCTGAGCACCAGGCGCAGTTCGCGGCGGCGGATGGCGCTGTCGTAGCGCTGCTGTTCGATTTCGGTGAGCGGCAGCACCGGAATTGCCGGAATAGGTTCACCATTATCACTATCCAATGCCACAAAAGTATAATAAGCATGATTGCAACGGCGGGAATTCAAGCCCTTAATGTCGGCAGCAAATACTTCCACATATACTTCTACAGAAGTATTGAAAGCGCGTGTAACGGTCGCTTCCAGGGTAACCACTTCGCCCATTTTGATGGGGCGCTGAAAGGAAACATGATCAACAGAGGCAGTCACTACATGGGCTTCGCAGTGCTTGCCGGCACAAATGCTGGTGGCGATGTCCATCCAGCGCAGCAGGTTGCCCCCCATGAGGTTGCCCATAGGGTTGGTGTCGTTGGGCATGACCATTTCGGTCATGATAGTCTTGGATTCGGCCACCTTTTTGGGTGTCGTTTTACGATTGTGCTCCATTGGTAATTGGTTTTAACGGATCATTACACCTTTGCGATTGAGAAAAGGAATGGTCGTAAAATGAGATTCTTCAATACTTCCCTGCACAAAAATGTATTTTTTTTCATACATGTATCCTTTGTAAACAAAACTTACCCAATATTCATTGGTCAGATTAAAAAGCTTCACCTGTATTGGCTCGATCTGCACGCAAGCCAATGGTTCTATTTCTTCAAAAAAATGCCGCAGCACCGTGGTGCGCTGCTGTTCTCCATTGACGCTGCCATAGCCTCGTGAATTGATCAGCACCCCGTTGATGGCATCGTCTTTCAGATTTAAAAGAAAAACATCCCACAATTCTTCTTCGTCATTCGGAATATTGTTTTCGCGCGGCGCAATGGCAATTGCCAGATCTTCAACTTTATGAATCGGAATGTCTTTTTTCATATTTTGTTTTTTCTATTCACCAAACATCACAACAGTCTTTTTACGACACGTATTCATATCCAAATAATGCAGCGTAATGATTTTTTAATTTCGCTTTCACTTCCTCCATATCCACGTGTGCGCCCAGTTCCGCTGCCAAAGAAGTTACACTTTTATCCTGATCGCTAATTCCGCAAGGCACGATGTATCGAAAATGTTCCAGATTCGTATTCACATTAAAGGCAAAGCCATGCATAGTCACCCAACGGCTCAGATGAACGCCGATAGCGCAGATTTTGCGCTTGGGCAGCGCGTCCGTTGCTTCCAGCCAGACGCCGGTATACCCTTCCTCACGCGTAGCAGATAGATCGTAATCCGCCAGCGTGCGAATGACCGCTTCTTCCAGATAGCGCACGTAGCGATGCACATCGGTAAAAAAACATTCCAGATCGAAAATCGGATAGCCAACGATTTGACCAGGACCGTGATAAGTGATGTCCCCTCCGCGATTGATTTTAAAAAACTCAAATCCAAATTGTGCCAGCACTGCTTCGTCGAGCAGCAAATTGCCGACGGAACCGCTTTTACCCAGCGTAAACACTGGTGGATGCTCGCAAAAAAGCAAATAATGCTGCTGTGGCAATGGATCCCGACCTTCTTTTTGCCGGACGCGATTGCTCAGTTTATTATCCACCAGTTCCCGCAGGCATTGTTCCTGGTAGTTCCAGGCTTCACGGTAACTGATCAAACCTAAATCCTGAAAAATCACTTGCTCCATGCCTTTCAAAAATGTTTGCAAAGGTACGGAGAAATTAAACAATATTACATTTCCAAGCGTCGAATTCTGTTTTTTTAATTTGCCAAAAAAACCTTAGCTTTGAAAGGTAATCCTATAGAATAGCTCAATGAGAACTGAAACATCCATCAAATAGTTTTACGATAAACTACTAACACATGAAAATCCCAACAACTATTATTCTGCTGTGGCTTTCCGTTTATTTGTTATCGGCTCAAACAACTCCGCCACCTGCACCGGATTTTACCGTTACCACGTCTGACGGTGTACAGCGCAAACTCTATGAAGATTATCTGAATCAGGGCAAAACAGTTGTTTTGTATCTTTTTTTTACCACCTGCCCCAACTGTAATGCAATAGCGCCTTTGCTGGAGCCTTTTTATCAGGAGTGGGGCGGCGGAAGCGGTCCGGTAGAGTTTCTTATGCTCAGCATACTGAGTACAGACAGTAATTTTGATGTTGGGCGATACCTCGGGCTCAAAGATCTTACCTTTCCGGGGGCAGGCAGCGACGGTGGCGCCGGCGACGCTCTCAAACCATACACTGATGGCACTTACGGCTTGTATGTAGGCACCCCAACCTTTATCGTGATTGGACAGGATGGCGCTGTTCGCTACAATCCGAGAGGAAGCTCCTACGAAGAAACCATAGATTCTGTTGACCAAGCCATCCGACTCACTGGCGTTCAAAAACCGGCGTCCAATTTCCAGGTTAGCGGTGATATAAAAAATCCACTCGGCGTTCCTCTTGCCAACGTCAATATTGAAATCAAATATTCTGAAACGGTACCCGCTATTACTGATACCAGTGGTCAATTCAATTTCCCGGTGCCTCTGGTCGCCCGCGATCAGTATGGCATACGTTTTTCAAAAGACGGCAGTCCCAAAAATGGCGTTTCTACCTTCGATATCGTGCGCGTCCAGCGGCATCTGCTGGGAATTGAGCCTTTTGATTCTCCCTATCAAATGCTGGCGGCGGATGTTGACCGTTCTGGGAGCGTCAATATTGCCGATGTGGTCTATATGCGAAAGTTGGTACTCAGCATAGAACCGGAACTCCCCAACGGACGATCCTGGCTCTTTATTAATGCCGACTTTACTTTTACGGAGGCGACAAATCCCTTCTATGATGCGTATCTCGGAGAAGCAGCTACCTTTGCCATTACAGCCAGCGGCATCATTCCGCCAGTGTCCGCTATCGCTATAAAACTGGGAGACCTCGATTTTAATGCCCGCTAAAACTTTCGGTAGTGGTTCCTGTCGCTCAGATTTCGCAAATCTCTGAGATTTGCGAAATCTCATCCACCTATTTTACCCAGCACCAGATTTTTAAGTTATGACAATAATATGAAAACGGATGGGGCTTTCTTTCAGAATGGAATTCTATTTTTGCGAAAAAAGCACATGATGAGGATTTTAGCTGTTCTTTTGATTGTATCATTTACTATTTCATGTAAAACCAGCAGCAAGACTACTAAAGACAATACCGTTGGCACAACTTACAACGAAGCCCTCGATACGCTGAAGTATCCGGGCGAAATCAATCTGCGCAACATCAAACAACTGACTTTCGGTGGCGACAACGCTGAAGCTTACTTCAGTTTTAACGGGAAGTATCTGACCCTCCAAGCAACCAACTCCAAATGGGGTACCGAATGCGACCAGATTTTCTACATGCCCATCAGTGGCTACCAGAGCGAACGCCCGCCGATGGTCAGCACCGGCAAAGGGCGCACCACCTGCTCTTACTTTATGCCGGGCGATCTACAAATCATTTATGCTTCTACCCATCTCAACGGAGAACAATGTCCGGAAACGCCGCGCGTAGTGAACGGCAAGTATGTTTGGGCAGTATATGATACATATGATATTTTTGTTACTGATTTGAATGGTAAAATCCTGCGCCAACTGACCGATACTCCGGGTTATGATGCGGAGGCAACCGTTTCGCCAGATGGCAAAAAAATTGTATTCACTTCCCTCCGCTCCGGCGATCTGGAACTTTACACCATGAACATTGACGGCACCAATATTCGCCAGATTACCAACGGGCTGGGCTACGATGGCGGCGCGTTCTTTTCGCCAGATAGCAAACAAATTATCTTCCGCGCTTCCCGACCAAAAACGCCAGAAGATCAGAAAATTTACAAAGACTTACTGGCACAGGGACTCGTGCAACCGACCAACATGGAGCTCTACATCTGCAATGCCGATGGCTCGAATCTTCGCCAAATTACGCAATTGGGTGGAGCCAACTGGGCGCCGTTTTTCCATCCTTCGGGGAAAAAAATCCTGTTTGCATCCAATCATCATAGCCAGGGCGGGCGTCAATTCAATCTCTTTAGCATCAATGTTGACGGCACGGGATTAAGACAAATCACCTTTGATAAGGTCTTTGATTCTTTCCCGATGTTTTCACCGGATGGCAAAAAACTGGTATTTGCATCCAACCGCAATAATGGCGGCACCCGCGACACCAATATCTTTATCGCCGATTGGGTGGAGTAAAAAACCGGTTTGCAGCAACAGTTAGCAGCCGCAATCTGAAATTTCCGAAAATTTCCATATTTTGCTTCTGCTAACTGCTACTCAAAACCGCAGACCAAAACATGAGACTCGAATTTCCCGAAGGTTTCTTCTGGGGTACCTCCACCTCTGCTGCCCAGACCGAAACGGCTTTTGACCACCAATGGAAAGGCTTTGTCGCGCGCGACGAGTTTATTTTTGATCGTACTACCGATCATGAAAAACGTCGCGAGGAAGATCTGGAGTACATCCGGCAATTTGGCACGGTGTATCGCTGTGGGGTGGACTGGTCGCGGCTGCAACGCGCGCCTTACGCCAATTTTGATGAGGAAACCGTTGCCGAATATCATAACTTTTTTCGTCAACTAAATAACGGTGGCACACAAGTGCTGCTGGTACTGCATCATTTTGCCAATCCCCGCTGGTTTGAGCAGCAAGGCGGATGGCTCAACCGTGATAATATTCCTTTATTTGTGGATTATGCCCGTCAATGTATCGGGCATTTTGGGGAATTTGTATTCAACTGGAATACTTTCAATGAACCCAACGCTTATGCCATGTGCGCTTACTTTTTGGGTACATTTCCGCCGCAGAAACACAACTATACAAAAGCAAATCGCGCCTTAAAACATCTTGCCATCGCGCATGATATTGTTTATGATCTGATTAAAAAACATTACCCCGAATCGCCAGTGAGCATTTCGCTGAATACTTCGTATTTTCAACCACTAAATGCGCTGGGGGTACTTCCTGCCCGTTTTGCCGACTGGTGGTACAATCGCCGCGCCGCCAAATTATTTTTACACAAAATGGATTACTGGGGCATTAGTTATTATGCATACGTTCCCATGAATCCTTTTCCCATTACTGAATTGGATCATCCGGGAAAACTGGATCAGTTAAAGATACGCCACGACAAAATGTGGGGATATTACCCGGAAGGACTGGGTATTATTCTGAAACGTCTTTATAACCAAAAGAAAATGCCGGTGATTATTGTGGAAAATGGCATTTGTACCGACGACCCGGCGGAGCGTATTCGCAGCATTATGGAATATTTACACGTTATTTACAATACGATACAAAGTGGCGTGAATATTCGAGGCTATATTCACTGGAGTACCTGGGATAATTTTGAGTGGAACCTGGGACCGACCTATCGTTTTGGGCTGGTACACGTCAATAATTTCACCAAAAACCGCACTATGACGGAAGCAGGGCTTTTTTATGCCAAAATTACCTCCGAAAATGCAGTTGAAATATAAAGTAAATATTTATGAAGCAAATTTTACACTTTATTTTGTTATTCAATAGCTTAACCATTTCTGCTCAAAACGGAGCCCCCCCGGCAGCAGGCGCACGCGGCGCCGCAATGAGCAATGCTTCGGTTACTTTCAGCGATGTAAATAGCGCATTCAGCAATCAGGCGGGGCTTGCAGACTTAGAGACGTTGTCTTTTACAGCAGTAGCCGAGCAACGCTTTCTGATCAGCGAGTTGCAGAGCATTTCCGCAGCAGCAGCGCTGCCAGTCACTTCCGGTACGTTTGGATTAACGATTCAACACTTTGGTTTTGAAGATTTTAATCAGCAAAAGATTGGATTAGCTTACGCCCGAAAGTTGTTGGAAAGTTTTTCCATTGGAGCGCAGCTTTTTGCCTTCCATACCAGCATCCCGGAGTATGGCAGCAAGGCAAGCTTTTCATTTGAACTGGGCTTTCTCATGCAGTTGTTGCCGCAATTGCGCCTGGGAGCGCACGTACACAGCCCTGCACAAATCGAAATCGTTAAGGGTGAAAACCTGCCTACGATCTTCAAAATTGGATTAGCGTATCTGCCTTCCGAGCGGGTTGTCTGCACCGCTGAAGTGGAAAAAGATATTGATTTTCCGGCGCGTACCAAGTTGGGGATCGAGTATCAAATTGCGGAGCCGTTGTATCTTCGCACCGGTGTGGCTACCAATCCAACCAATGTGGCGTTTGGCGTGGGCTATGGCTTTAAAAATGGTTTAAACTTGGACGTAGCATCCGTTTATCATCAGATTTTAGGCTTTACGCCAACCGTAAGTGTTGCTTTTCAACGAAAAAAAAGATGAACAATATTCTGATTGTTGCAGCTACGACTTTTGAAATAGACCCGCTGCTGAAGCATTTGCGAAGCAATTTTGTCGAACATACGCCGTACCATTTCCAAAAAGGCGAACGAAGCGCTGCCGTGCTAATCACCGGCGTGGGGCTGCCGCTCACCGCTTATGCCATGGGCAAAGTGCTGGCACTGCGCAGGTACGATCTGGCGATCAACGCCGGAATTGCCGGAGCATTTGAACGGGAATTGCCAATGGGCGAGGTGGTAGAAGTGATCTCGGAACGCTTCGCCGATCTGGGCGTGGAGGAAGCCGATGGCTCGTTCACCGACATTCATACCCTGGGGTTGATCGTATCTGACCAACCGCCTTTTACCGATGGCGTTTTGATCAATCCGCATCCCGGAAATTTCCTGCCCGCTGCCAAAGGACTGAGTGTCAACAAAGTACACGGCTATGCGCCGAGCATTGCAGCCATCAGCCGACGCTTTGACGCCAATGTGGAAACCATGGAAGGCGCCGCGTTTTTCTATGCTTGCCTCATGGAAGATCAACCATTTTTAGCCATCCGGGCAATCTCTAATTATATAGAACCCCGCAATCGAGATCGCTGGGACATTCCACTGGCGATCGAAAACCTGAATCAGGTGCTGTTGGAAATGATTCAATGCTGAACGCTGTTTTTCAAAGAACGGAAAGATCCATGACAATGCCATTGGAGCGTATGCCGAAAAATATTATTTCAAACACGGGCGATTCGCCAAAGTTATTAGAGCCTAATCAACTGTTTTGACCCACTACCAAAATAAATACCCCGCAAGGACAAAGGAATTGTTCCTACGGGGTTATTTCAAAATCCGGTAAGTGCCAGAAGTTTTATTGCTTCGCTTTGTCTTTTACTTCATTCACTTTATTATCTATCAGCATTTGATTTACTTTGGGCAAATCGCTTTTGATCACAGCGTCGAGTTTCGAGAGGTGCCCTGACAGTTCTTGCGACAGCTCTTCAAAAACTTTGTACGCGCCTGCGGTCGGTCGGGCATCGCCGGTTTCTACGCTGCGTCGCAGAGAGCTGAGGCGATTGTTGAGCTTGATCGGGAAATTCAAGGGATCCTGATTACTCTGGTTGCGCACCTGGTACAAATCTTCCTCGATCACCCGAAGTTGTTCGAGCATGCCGTTGGCAAGATCGGTGAAGGCTTTATCATTCATCTGCTTGATGCGATCATTTACTTGTCTTCGAATGTCCCGAATGCGAATCACGGCTTCATTGGCAGCACTTTCCTTAGCAACGATCTTCATAGCCAGATCAAACTGTTCTTTCAGGTCGGCTTCGGTCACGCCTTCCAGATTGGGATTCATCTGAATCGTAAAAGGATAGGTTTGCATATAATTGCCAGCCGTCATCCGCACCTGATACTTGCCCAACGGCGCGTTGGGTCCTCGTTGCGGGCGGGCACTCCAGATGATCATGCCTTCAAAAGTCGTAGCGCCGGGATAACGGAGATTCCAGCTAAACTGATGCAATCCAGCCGTAACTGCGGGTAAAGACATACCTGGAGCGCGGCGTCCGCTTTCAGTTTTTTTGCCAAAAAAGGTTTCAACAACCTGACCTTGTGCATCTAAAATCTCGATTTTCACGGAATCCATTTCCGAAGCAAGGTGATACTGTACCACCAGATCGTACACTCCGCGGACGGGATCGCTGGGTTGATACAAAATTGCCTCTTGTTTTGCCAATTCGGGCGTGATCTGTCGCAGCGGATTGATGTCATCCAGAATCCAGAAACCCCGACCGTGCGTGCCGAGTACAACATCGTCGTTTTTCACGACGAGATCGTGGATGGGGGCATCGGGAAGGTTCAATTGCAGCGGCTGCCAAAGGTCGCCGTTGTTGAAAGATACATATACGCCATGCTCTGTACCGAGAAACAACAAGCCCGGACGCACGTGGTCTTCGCGAATGGCTCTTGCAAAATGTCCATCAGCGATACCGGTAATGATCTTGGTCCAGGTTTTTCCATAATCGTTCGTTCTGTACACGTAAGGCTGGCGATCATCTACCTGATAACGGTTGACCGCAACGTAAGCCGTGCCTGGATTGTGCCGGGATTCGTCAATAATACTCACCCGAGAGAATTTGGGCAGATCTCTAGGTGTAATATCCGTCCAGGTTTTGCCGCCGTTGCGGGTGATGTGAATCTTGCCATCATCAGAGCCTGCCCAGATGGTATTCACATCGTGATAGGAAGGCGCCAGAGCAAAGACAGTCGCATAAATTTCCGGTCCATTCATGTCATTAGTGATAATGCCGCCGGTAGGGCCGAGGGTTTCGGGGTCAGCATAAGTTAAGTCAGGACTAATCTTTTCCCAGCTTTGCCCATCATTGGTGGTTTTCCACACGTGCTGCGAGCAGGTATATAAAATATTGGGATCTTTCGGAGAGAAGACGATTGGGAAAGTCCACTGCCAGCGTTCAGGCAAGGCACTTGCCGGTTCACCTGAAAAGAAGCGCGGATACACCTGAATATCACGAATCTGACCGGTTTTACGATTGTAACGTGTGAGCAAAGCGCCCTGACTACCTGCGTAGAATACATCCGGATCGGTTGGCGATTGTGTGATATAACCGCTTTCTCCACCGCCTACGTCATAATACCAGCCGTGATTGGGTCCACGCGCTTGCATGTGATCCCAGCCGTCGCTCGGAATTGCCAAAGTGGAGTTATCCTGCTGCGCACCGGCAACGTGATAGGGTACATCGCTGGTAGTGGTGACGTGGTACAACTGCGTGGTGCAATAATCCTGCTCCGTCCAGGTTTGCCCACCGTTGATAGAAACGCAAGCGCCGCCGTCGTTGGAGGAGATCATGCGCATCGGGTTGTTGGGATCAATCCAGAGATCGTGATTGTCGCCATGCGGCGGACGAATCTGAATGTCAAAGGTTTTACCACCGTCAGTGGATTTGTAGAAATTTACATTCAAACAATAGACTATATTTTCATCCCAAGGATCAGCATAGATTCTGGAATAGTAGAAAGCCCGCTGCCGCAGCTTGCGCTCGTCGTTCATATACTGCCAGGTCCAGCCGCCATCATCCGAGCGATAGACGCCACCATCATTGGCTTCGACAATGGCGTACAAGCGATTGGGGTTCGTCGGAGAAACCGTGATCCCAATCTTGCCGATGGGTTCCTTGGGCATGCCCGGATTTTTGGTCAGATCAATCCAGGTGTCACCACCATCCAGCGATTTCCAAAGCTTACAATCGGGTCCCCCGCCCCACATTTTCCAGGCTTTGCGATAGACTTGCCAGGTTGTCGCATAAATGATTTTGGGATTGGTGCGATCAATGATCAAATCTGCAGCACCTGCCCTGGGGCTTACGTACAGTACTTTTTTCCAGGTGTTACCGCCATCGGTGGAGCGGAAAACACCGCGTTCCTCGTTGTCGCCGTAAGGGTGTCCCAGTGCTGCTACGTACACGATGTCAGGATTGGTCGGATGCACGCGCACACGCGCGATCGCCTGTGTTTCTTTCAAGCCCAGATGCCGCCAGGTTTTGCCACCGTTGGTGGTTTTGTAAACGCCATCGCCTTGGGTAATGCTACCGCGCAATTGCGTTTCGCCCATACCGATGTACACGATGTCGGGATTCGTTTCAGCCACAGCCACCGCTCCCACCGACGAGCTTGTCACTTGCCCATCAGTCACTGGAAACCAGTTTTCGCCGCCATCCGTGGTTTTCCATAATCCGCCGCCCGTGGCACCAAAGTAGTATTCGTTAGGACGCCCCGGACTGCCCGCGCAACCCAGCGAACGCCCGCCCCGCAGCGGACCGATATTGCGCCATTCGAGTGCATTGTAAAATTTGGGATCCACCACTGGCTTTGGCGGAGTGGCAGGTTGTGCGAAGAGATTGCCTGCAAACGTGCTGATAATGATTACAAGCCACAAAAGGAAAATTCTTTTGCCTATCATGGAATAGAGTTTTAGGTGAAACAAAGTTCATTCAAACATTAGACAACCTAAAAGAGCGAAATAATGAACGAAAAACCTGAAAAATAGGTAAATGCCGGCTGCGTGAACATCAGCAATGAAGTCAATCCCGATTATTTATTCGGATCAACCAAACCAATTGTACAATTCATTCAGAGGCAAGGCAGCTTTTTCCTGGGCATTGAGATCGTGTTTGATTTGTCCTTCTGCCATTTGAATCAGGCGGTTGCCGTATTGGCAGGCTTCTTTGAGGTTGTGTGTCACCAGCACGGCGGTCAGATGATGTTGTTCAACCAATTGTTGCGCCATTTGCATAACGATTTTCGCGGAGCGTGGATCGAGTCCGGCGGTCGGTTCGTCGAGCAGCAGAATATCGGTATGGTCCATCACACTCATGAGCAGCGTCAGCGCCTGGCGTTGTCCACCAGAGAGCGTACCCATCGGTTGGGAGAGCTTTTTTTCCAAACCCATATTCAGGACAGCGATCTGATTGTGTACTCGCCTTTTGAAAGCTTCGTTGATGCCAATAGTCAATCGCTTGCGCTGTGTTCGCAGTGCCGCCAATCGGAAGTTAGATAAAATGCTCAAATCGGGAGCGGTGCCGCCCAGCGGATCCTGGAAAACCCGTGCAATCCACTTACTCCGACGGAATTCAGGCACCGTGGTTACGTCCTGTCCGGCAATTTTGACAGTACCTTCGGTGGGGAACTCTGCCCCGGCAATGATGTTTAGCAAGGTAGATTTCCCGGAGCCATTGGATCCGACCAGAGAAACGAATTCGCCTTTGGCGATATGCAGCGAAACATCACGCAATGCCTGTACTTCATTGGCTTGCCCTGGATTAAAAATTTTATTAATATGATTCAGTTCGATCATAGCGTTCTTTGAAAACGAATTTGTGGAATGCCCACGATAATTAATACAAAAACGGCGGTAACCAGCTTGAGCAGATTGGGGTCAATTCCCAGCGTGAGCGCTACGGCGAGCACCATTTGAAACAAGATACTTCCACTGACAATAAAAAGCAGTTGTATCCAGATCAATTTGATCCTCAGCCAGTTGATTAGGGTATCGCCGACGAGCACCGAGCCTAACCCGATGATTACAATGCCAATACCCATGTTGATGTCGGTAAAATTCTGATATTGTGCAACGAGAAAACCGCTCAGCGCGGTCAAGGCATTGGCAAGTGCCAAGCCAATGATTTTCATCGCCTGATTGTTGATACCCAGCGCTCTGGTCATGGATTCGCGGCTGCCGGTGGCACGCATGGCAATGCCGAAGTCTGTTCGCAACAGATAGGCTAATAAACCACTCATAATACCGATAAATAAAACACTGACCAACAGTTCGTTGTAAATCGGATTCGCAAATGGCGCCAGCGCCCGGAAGATGGTTGTTTGATTCAACAAAGGAATATTGGAGCGCCCCAGAAGGGTCAGATTGACCGAATATAAGCCTGTCATTACCAAAATCCCTGCCAATAGCGCGTCCACCCGAAGGCGCGTGTGCACCAGCCCTGTGAGTACACCCGCGAGCGCGCCGGCGAGCATCGCCAGCCCGATGATGGGTACGAGCGACCACCCCTGTGTCAGCAGAATCGCTGTCACCGCTGCGCCGAGCGTGTAGCTGCCGTCGGTGGTGATATCCGGGATGCGAAAGATTTTCATGGTAATAAAAATCCCCAGGGACATTGCCGACAGGCACAGACCAAGTAATAATGCAGATAAATAAAATTCCATGAATATGATACAGTGTAGTGATTTTATCGGTTTATCGAAGCATCGGCATAATGGTGTATAGGTTATTTTATCGGTTCAAAATTTGCGGGCACTTGAAGACCGAATTTTTGCGCCACCATTGGGTTGTACACTCTTTTGCGCACTTTCACCATTTCCCAGTTAAGCCCTTCAAGCGATTTGGTTTTCAAGAACTGCGCTGCCTGCTCGCCCGCCTGATGCCCCCATTGATACAAATCAGCGCCATAAGCTGTCACCGCGCCGCGCGCCACGAGTCCAGCTTCGCTGGTAAATACCGGCACATTGGCTTTATTGCAAGCATTAATAATCGTCTCAAACGAACCAAAAACCGTATTGTCAGGATTGGCAAAAAAGGCGTCAATATTGTTACTCAGCAGCGATGCGGTCACTAATTGCACATCAGCAGTGGCATTCACCGGCAAAGAAACTAATTCTACATTCATTTGATTGGCAAGCCCTTGTAAGCGCTCAAATGCTTCTACCGATTGTGGCTCGGACTGATTAAAAATCAGCCCTACTTTCAGTTTTTCCGATTTCGGCGTCACTAATTTTGGAATCAATGCAAACGAAGTGTCAATGTATGCCAGATTTTCCGCTACTCCGAAGAGATTTTTCGGAGGATTGCCCTGAGCATCATTTACTTTCATCAGCGTGGGCGTAGGCGATACCATCATAAAAACCGGAATATCTTGCGTATTTTGAATAGCAGTGATTGTGGAAAGCGAAGCATTAGAAGCAATCAGCGTCACGGGCTGTGTAATAAAATAACGGACGATTTGTGTCAAAGTCGGAATATTGCCCTGAGCATTGCGGTAAATAACTTTCACCGTTTTTTGTTCTTCCGAAAAGCCATTTTGTTTCAGGGCGTCCAGAAAGCCTTGCTTTGCTTGTTCGATTGTGCTGTCTTCAAAAGCATCTACGAAGCCGATCGTCGGTACAGTCCGGTCCTTCCCGGAATTGCAGGCAACCATCCACAACAGTAAGCAGCAAACAAAAAGGCATCTTACTATGGGTTTCATCGTTTTTGTTTTAAAACGTTTTGATATAGGATTACAACAGATTTTAGAAATAGAAGTTGCAAGCGTTGGAGTAAACAATTTTTGCCAATGTTGTTCCCCGAAGTAAAAGCACATAGCCGAAAATAAGCAAATCTTTATGTTTCAATCACATATTTATGC
>CAZQTF010000032.1:0-14816 GCA_964596135.1 uncultured Saprospiraceae bacterium
TTCCCAATAAAACGATGGTTCTCATTCTACCCGTTGTTGTTGAATTCTGGCGCGCAATCTTGCTTCTTCTTCTTTTCTGACCCGGATTAGGGAATCAACCGCTACCCGAACCGAGCTATCAAAGCGGGCATCGCACAAGCTGTCCCATTGCGGGCGCAACACGGCAATTTTTTGCAAATAAAGCGTGTCTGCCAGTTCCCGCTGCCTGAAAGTCAGCGCAGGAAGCTGTTCCGGCTGTTCCTTACACGCGGGAGTAGCCAAAATCAAAATGCAGAACATACCAAACACAAGCCAGGTTTTCATCTGTGCTCCAGATCAATTACTTTTTTGCGCAATTCAAAATTCTTACCCAGATATACTTTCCGCACCATTTCGTCGGCGGCAAGCTCTTCGGCAGTACCGGCTTTCAGGATGCGTCCTTCAAACATCAGATACGCCCGATCAGTGATAGAAAGCGTTTCCTGCACGTTGTGGTCAGTGATGAGAATCCCGATGTTTTTGGTTTTCAACTTGGCAACGATGTACTGAATATCTTCCACAGCAATCGGGTCAATACCGGCGAAAGGCTCGTCGAGCAGGATAAATTTGGGGTCGGTTGCCAGCGCGCGGGCGATCTCCGTGCGGCGGCGCTCCCCGCCGGAAAGCGTATCACCCCGGCTTTTGCGGACTTTCTCCAAACCGAATTCGTCAATTAGTTCCTCTAGTTTTCGCTTTTGCTCGCTGCTGCTCAGGGTAGTCATTTCCAGTACTGAGCGAATGTTGTCTTCCACGTTCAATTTACGAAACACCGAAGGCTCCTGCGGCAGATAGCCAATACCCTTCTGCGCCCGGCGATACATAGGTAGTTCGGTGATCTCTTCGTCGTTCAGGTACACATGCCCTTCATTGGGCTTGATGAAGCCCACCGTCATATAAAAAGAAGTCGTTTTACCAGCTCCGTTTGGACCCAGCAAACCGACAATTTCACCCTGATTGACCACAATAGAAACATCGCGTACGACCTGGCGCTTACCGTATATTTTCACTAAATGTTCACAGCGAAGCACCATCGAGGTCAAGCTGTTGGTAATTTTTTCGTTCATCAATCTACGTAGATAATCTTGTGCAAAAATCGCAACCCTAACGTGGCTTCGATCGTCAGATTGGTAATCTGGCGCTCCCGAATCGTTATGAGATTGCTGCCTCCATTGGGATTCGGATTAATAACATTATTGATCGGAGGCTGGTTGTATTGCCGGCTGAAGTCGGGATTGATCGAAAATTCCAGTATCCCGCCGATATATTCTGAGAAAGGAAATTCGAACCCGCCGCCGGCGGTGATGCCATAATTGAATTTATTGACAAAAGGTTCGATCGGATAAATGAGGGCATAAGGATCATTTTCATTTACAAAATCCGGACGAAGGATAGTGCTCACGGTATAATCTCCACGAATGCCCAGCAAATAATAAACTTTCGAAGAAACGCCGAAATCATATTTTCTTTTGCCGCCCAGCGTCACCGAAATATTGCGAAATTCAAACGGAATGGTCATGCTCGGAATCTCAAACTGATTCCCGTTTACAATGACCGTTTGCCGAAAAGTGCGAATGGCGCTGCCTTTGATATGGTACCCGCCCTGCGCAAAGAGTGCAAAGCGATTTTCTTCTTCAGCTGATTCAATAAAGGCAATGGCGTGATAGCGATAAAGCGGATCGCGCTGAAAACTTTGATCCCATTTTTGAGTACCCACGGTGAGTCCGCCCTTGATGCCAAAAGCATAGCTCTGGGCATTGGTGGAAATTGTGATAAACAATAATAGACAAGCGAGTAGTAAAATTCTCATATGCAACTGAAGATTGACAGGGTGATGAGGTAATAGGGCAATGCGGCGATAAGCGAAACGCTCTATCCAACAACCGCCCTATAACCCCATCATCCAAATGCAAAGTTACTTAACCTGTAGCTTCATTCCCAACTGAATACCGTCGGAATTGAGATTATTTAGTTTTTTTAGTGCTACGACCGTTGTACCATAGCGTTGTGCAATATTCCAGAGCGTGTCCCCTTTCACTACGGTATGGTAAATGGCATCATTTTCCGGTTTTTCCAATGAATCGGAGCCGTCAAAAAAATCGTCTTCAAAACCAGTATCCGGGCGCGGCTCCGTTGGCTCGCTCCCAGTTGTTGCCGGCACGGCATCTGAGGCTACACTTCCACCAGTTTGCGAATTACTGCTGACAGGCGGAATTGGCGCTGCCGGTTGTTGCTGAGGTTTAGTAGTATTACCACCAATCACTACCTCGGTCGAAGGTTTAACGGGCTTTTGCAATTCGGTCGTCGGTGCTTCCACGTGCTGAGGTTTGATTGTCACTTCTGCAACAGGCGCCTCCTCCGGCTCATCGACGAATAAAAACAAAGGTTCTTGTGGATGATTCATCGTCAGATCACCGATGGTCTTGGGCGACTCGCTTACCCTGCCGCCGCGCAATTTGATGCGTTCGTTCGGCGCGGGTTGGGTGCCTTCCAACATCTGGTTGCGTTCGTACAAGCTGCTTAGCTTGATGGCGTACTGGTTGGAAATGTCCTGCATTGTCTCGCCTTGTTTCACGTAGTGCCAGGTCTGCTTACCGCGATACGAGCTGCGTTTGGGCTGAAGATAAATCTTGGTATCTTTCGGGATGCGCTGGTCGCTGCTGCGCAGATTTTCATTGTAGTTCAGCAGTGTAGTGACGGAAGTAAAAGTGCGGCGGGCAATTTCTTCCACTGGTTCATTATCCATTGCCAACACATATTTTACATCGTTATTAACCATATAGCCGGTCGAAGTATTTGTATTGGGATCTTCATCGGCAGCAATTACTTCGCCATTTTCCAGCGAAAGCGCGTCGTATTTGTACAATTCGTAACGCTCGATCAAGCTGATCAACTTTTTGTCATAATCCACAGCCGTGGCGTATCCTGAGCTACGCAATCCTTTTGCCCAACGTTTGTAATCAGCAGGATCGAGACTGAATAACCAGCCGTAACGCTCTATTTTTTTAGGGTCGCGCAAAAATTCAGAATGCGCAATAAAACTCGATTCCGGGTCTTTATATACCCGAAAGCACGATTCGATCAGCCGACCCCGATCATCATAATCGTCATCTTTTTTGTAAAAAGTTTTGCCGTCCCACTCCGGGTTGCATTTGATACCAAAGTGATTATTCGCGCGGCGAGCCAGATCGCTTTTGCCGGCTTCGCTCTCCAGAATTGCCTGCGCCAGCTTGATACTGGCAGGAATACCGGCACGCACCATTTCCCGAACTGCAATATCCTTGTATCGTTCGATATAATCCAGATGCTCCTGCGTTTTCGACTGCGCGAAGCCCGCATTTATCATTAAAGATGTCGCGAAAATAAACAACAAAACGCTCGTCTTCATAATTGCTTTTTTTGAATCAAGGGGGTTATTGAATCTTTCAGGTAGCTTCATAACGCCACAAATGGCAGATACATATATCTGTTACGCGCAAATTATCTTTTTGTTAACGCATCTTAGGATTTTTACAACACAATTTTTTACAAAAACAGGGTGATCAGAAACGTTGTCACGGTGGCGATGAAGCCAATCATAAAAAGATTGTAAGAAACCGTCAGGTAGCGGTATTTTTTATCCAGCACTTTGCCCAATTGGTAGAGGTCGCGTGCGAGGTTGCCGTACATCAGTTCGCTGTCGCGAAACATCGCGTCCAAAGCTTCTTCATACTCATCCGGCTCTAAACTTACAAAATTGCCAAAAAACACCAGATTGCGCTGCTTTTCCTCGCGGGACATCTGTGCGGTGTTGAGCGACGTGACTTTCGGGCGGGCGGAAAGCACCGCAAAAATAAGCGATGCCAGCCCGGAAACCAGGAAAATAATGACCGGAAAGACGACCTGCGGATTGGTTTCCGCCAGATTGCGATACGATAAAATCGAGATCAGCACGCTGATGAGAATGGAATTCACGCTAATCATAATATTTGCCTTATTGTCGGCGATGGCGCTCAGGTTGATGTGATTCCGATAGTTGGCTCGAAAAAAAGTCTGTACAGCCCGGATCGGCGACTCGTCTAAGTTCTGGAAAGGACGTAACCCTTCTTTAGGTTGGGTAGGGGCATCTGTCGGCTTGTTTCGCTCCAGCTTTTCGAGAATGCGCTTCTGATTGCCAATGGACTGGGCCAGTTGTAGTTCGTATTTAGATTTTGCGTAATGTGTATACAATTTAACATCAAGCAGTTGCTGCAATTGTCGCTCCGCCCACTCCTTTTTGGAAAAAGTGCGATGCCGCATAAACTCTTCTTCCAGTCGCATCAGCGGATTGCGCTCTTCAAATTGGTCAATCCAAGTGGCAATGCTCGCAGCATCGGCGAGGATTTTCTCTTCCAGCGTCAGTGACTCGGCACGGCTGCCGACCGATTGGATGCAGCGCAGCACCGAGCGTTGCCCTTCTTCGGGATAATCGCGCAGTGCAAGAAATCGTTGTGCCTGATCTAAGCTATATCGCATAAAAAACTCGTAATCAAACAGATAGCCAACATAAAGAAACCAAGCGGCTAATTGCGCCATTTCTGTAGCTTCTTTGGAAGCGCCCACCGCCTGGGCCAACTCGCCGGTTTGCTTGACCAGCGTTTGCGAGAAGGCGTAATTGTGAAGGATCAGTCGGGTATTGGGATTTTTATTGTACAAATGCAACACCTGCTCGCCGGCTTCCGCCACGATATTCGATACAAAAGGTTCTGTAGAAATTGTGTTCATAGGACAAAAAATTGATCATTTCCAGGCAAAACGCATGGAAAGGCAAGATAGTATAAATTTTGCTATCTGACTGGTTTATAGCCTATAACCTGGTGAGCTTACTATCAATTGAAGATTTGGCATTTTTGCTTACGCCGCATCCTTCTGCCGGCGAATCGAGTTGACAAAGTCATTCACCCGATGCTCCACGACCAGGCGGTGCAGGATATCGCCGCTGATGAGAATGATGCCGCCCATGCCAAAAATGATGAAGCGCGTTTCTTCCACCGATGCGATGTAGGATTTGAAGAAAGGACGCACCAGCAAGACTTCCAGCGCAATGACCATAGCCGCCACCAAAAACAGGAAAATGCTTATGGCGCGGGCGTATTGCACATACCGGGGTTGCTTGCTGCGCATGCATTTTTTGAGGAATAGCACCGCGTCTTTTTCCCAGGGATTGATGCGGATGATTTCGCGGAGAATGTACTCGGCTTTATCGTATTCAAAAAGATTGTAAAATGAAGCGGCTTTGCGGAACAGCATTTTCAGGAAAATATCTTCACCTTTGTAAAATTCGATGTTGTGAGTAATCGCCAGCTCGATGATATGATCTACCAGCGAAAGATGCTTATGGAAAGCGCCGACTTCAAAGAGGGCATTCACGTAGGCAGTAGTCAGCTCAAAATATTCCTCCAAGTCGAGTTTTTTGATCGCATCCTCCTGTTTTTCATAAAAATGGATGATTTGGCGATAAGCTGCAGCTTCGATCGCTTTGAACTCGCGGTAGATTTTGGAATGATATGTGGACTGCGAATAAGACATTACGCCATCTTTTGCAATTTGTACAAAACAGGCTTGCTTGGACTTACGTCAATTTCAAAACTTGCTATCTGAATACTCAACAAATATAAGCCATCTTTTACAGAATTGGGAACGTAAATCAACTCGCTGATGGTAGAATTTTTCCGTACTTGGTCGGGATAACGCCAAAACGCCCGGTGTGCCAGCAATTGCCCGCCGTCTTCCTCGCGATCTACCGACGGAAGGTCAATCAGCAGATGCTGTACCCCCTGCGTCACCAGCCAGGTCATTGTTTCGTGGTGCACGTAGGGTGGATTCGAGCCGGAATAATTCGTCCGCAATTTCAGGTCATCGTTGGGCATGGTGCGAATCACCACCGCTTCGGGGATGCTGTCGCCCAGCGCTTCCGCCACTTGCTCCCGAAAAATAACCCTGTCGCCATTAACAGTTTTTTGGGGGTAAATGCTCACTAATTTAGCAAAAAAATGAAAATTTTTCAAGCATTGATTGATCGAATAAGGCTCTTTGGCGATGTGCCCTACGCATTCGGTGTGGGTGCCGTTGCCGTGCGGATTGATTTTGACATTCAAAAAATTGACTGCTCCGCCCTGCGCCGTGGCGCCAATGAAATCTCCGACGATGACCGGCGAAGTTTCCAGCGGCGGCGCGTAGAAGCAATTGACCGTTTCCAGCCCTTCGCGCAATGGGATGGAAATATCAATCGGTCGTGTCAGATCAGCCTGGTAACACTGGTTTTGGAAAGTCAATTCTATTTGCATCACTACTTTTCATAATATTTGGAAAAAAACTCCGGCAAATGGCGCAAGGCTGCCAGTTCACGCCAAATAGTGCGTGCTTCGCCCGCGGGGTAGCCAAAATACGTTTTCCCTTCTTCCAAATCTTTAGAAACGCCCGATTTTGCTGCAATAACAACTTTATTACCAATTTTAAGGTTTTGGGCTACGCCTACCTGACCGTACATCACTACATCGTCGCCAACGATAGTGTTACCACCGATGCCTACCTGCGCCGCAAAAAGGCAGCGTTTGCCGATGACCACATCGTGCCCGATATGCACCTGACAGTCAAGCTTGGTACCTTCGCCGATGATGGTATCACCCGATACACCCTTGTTGATGGTGCAACCCGCGCCGATTTCCACATCGCTTTCCAGGATGACACGCCCTCCCGAGCGCCAGCGCTGGTAGCCGACTTCGGTTTTCTTGAAGTAAAATGCATCGGTGCCAATAAGCGCCCCGGCTTGCACCATTACCCGATCGCCGATAATCGTGTGCTCCGCGATGACCACGTTGGACTGGACGTAGCAGTTGCTGCCAATCTTAACATGATGTCCAATAATTGCGCCCGGTTCGACGATACTGCTCGAATCAATCTCAGCGGTAGGGCTGATGTTGTTCTGTATGGGTTGAAAAGGGCGGTGCTCCAGCACTAAGCTGTTATAGGCGTTGAACGGATCATTACAGAGTAGCAGGGCTTTCCCTTTGGGCGCTTTGGTTTTTTCATTGAGAATGATGATCGTAGCTGCGGAATTCAGCGCTTTATCAAAATATTTTTTCACATCCACGAAGGTAATGTCGCCTGAGCGCACCTGATGGATTTCATTGATGCCCGTAGCAACGAGTTGGTCGTCGCCGATAATGGTTGCGCCAATTTTTTCAGCGATGGTTTTGACCGGGATAGGGTTGGGAAAATTCATAAACTGTGAATTTTTTTAAAATTTTTTTCACAAAAAAATTGGAATGAAAACAGCCACAGCTATCTCCATTCCAACCAGAAAATATATCAAGTATCGGTAATACGGTGATTACTTCTTACGTCTGTTGCGATTGTTGCCGCCCCGCTGGCGTGGTCCGCCGCTGCGATCGCGTCCATCCCGGTCTCCCCGGCTATCTCTGTCCCGGTCGCGGTCACGACCATCCCGGTCTCTGCCGTCGCGCTCGCGTTGCTGATACTGCTGTTGTTTGCGGCGGCGGGCAGCCGCCAGATTGTCCAGCGAAGTATCTTCATGCATCACGAGCAAACCGCTCGACAATGTTTCGAGGTCGCCTTTAATAATATCATCGCTTACGTAATGCTCCTTGTTCCAGGTTTTGTAAGCCAGCTTCATGTAAGAGCCGATCACTGCCACGAAACCATCGCGCTTGGGTCCTTCTGACATGGAAATCGCTTTTTGGATAAGCTTTTGCACATTGTGCCCGTAATGCCGGAATTGCGCCTCGAACTCTGGGTAGTCCACCAGTTCCGGTTTTTTGGCATGATCCGTGGGTTTGGGTTGCAGACCGCTTGGCGGAATGGCGTCCAACTCGTAATTGGCAATACGATAAATGTGTTTCCAGAGTTTTTCCCGATAATCTTCCACATTGCGGCTTTGCGGATGAATTTGCATCATCAGATCAATGATTCGCTCGATAAAAGCAGCCTGTTTAATCGGGTCTTTGACCGTTTTGGCAAAATTGATCAATTTTTGCACATGGCGACCATACTCCGGGATGATCAGTTCTTCCCGCTGGCTATTGTACTCAAGTTGTATTCCTGGTTCTTGCATAAGAAAATGAATCGTTGTAAAATCTTCAAAAATACCGCCTTGTTCGGTGTTGTTTTATTCAACAGTAACCGACTTGGCAAGGTTTCGAGGTTGATCCACATTGCAATTGCGCATCAATGCGATGTGATACGAAAGCAACTGCAATGGTATTACCGACAACAAAGGCGTAAAAGGTTCTTCCGTATCCGGGATTTCGATGGTATGATCAGCAATTTTGCTGATGATTTCGTCTCCTTCCGTCACGATAGCAATCACGATACCTTTGCGAGCCTTTACTTCCTGGATGTTGCTTACGATTTTGTCATAAGCGCTGCGATTAGTAGCAATTACGATGACGGGCATTTGCTCATCAATAAGGGCAATTGGTCCGTGTTTCATCTCAGCGGCAGGATACCCTTCAGCGTGAATGTAGGAAATTTCTTTTAATTTCAGTGCACCTTCGAGCGCAATCGGGAAGTTGTATCCACGCCCCAGGTACAACGCATTGGGTTTATCCTTTATTTCGCCTGCAATGTACTCGATTTGCAGATTTTTTTCCAGTACTTTTTTCACCTTTTCGGGAATATTGCTCAATTCCTGCAACAATTCGTGAAAACGAGTTTCAGAAATTTCGCCGCGCTTGTGCGCCAGGCTGAGTGCCATCAGCGTTAGTAGCGTAACCTGTCCGGTAAAAGCTTTGGTAGAAGCTACGCCAATTTCCGGTCCGGCGTGGATATAAGAACCCGCATCCGTAACTCTGGCAATGGAAGAACCTACGACGTTCACAATACCATATACCAGCGCGCCCTTTTCCTTCGCGAGTTCTATCGCTGCCAGGGTATCTGCCGTTTCGCCCGATTGTGAGATTGCAATCACCACATCTTTATTGGTGATAATAGGATTTCGATAGCGCAATTCCGATGCATATTCTACTTCTACAGGGATGCGCGCCAAATCTTCGATCAGATATTCGCCAATCAGCCCTGCATGCCAGGAAGTACCGCAAGCCGCAATGATAAAACGCTGTGCATTGGCAATGCGATTGTGATATTCGTCAATACCACCCACCTTGATCCAGCCCTCGTCGGGGCTCATTCGTCCACGCATTGCATCAGCGATGGTATTGGGTTGTTCATAAATTTCTTTGAGCATAAAATAGTCGTAGCCGCCCTTTTCAAGCACTTCGATTTCCATATCCAATTCGTGGATAAAAGGCGTTTCTACCTCCTTGCCGTCCACTTTTTTGATTTGGATATCGCCATTGCGATGGACAACCGCGATATTTTCTTCATCGAGATAAATCACTTTTTTGGTATGCTCAACGATAGGTGTTGGATCTGACGCCAGGAAATATTCATTTTCTCCAACGCCGATTACCAGTGGACTTGCCTTGCGCGCGGCTACCAGTTTGCCGGGTTCCTGCCGATCCATCACGACAATCGCGTAGGCGCCAATTACACGTGTGAGTGCTACGCGAACCGCCTCCTCGATGGGGAGTTGTTCTCTTTCCTGAATTTCCTCAATCAGGTGTACCAGAACCTCGGTGTCGGTTTGACTTTTGAAGTGGTGTCCTTCCTTTTCGAGCGCTTTTTTCAGGAGAGAATAGTTTTCAATGATGCCATTGTGCACCAATACGATACGGTCGTTGCCCGAAGCATGCGGGTGCGCGTTGATATCGTCTGGGGCGCCATGCGTTGCCCAGCGCGTATGCCCGATACCCATGTTGCCATTTTTCGGTAGTTCGACCATGTGATCTTGTAAATCTTGTACTTTTCCTTTTTTCTTGTAAATCCGGATTTCTCCGTTGAGGATAGCCACCCCCGCGCTGTCGTATCCGCGATATTCCAGTCGTTGCAAACCTTTTACAAGGATTGGGTAGGCTTCTTTAGGTCCGATGTAAGCTACAATTCCACACATAAGTTAGTTGTTTTAAGGGTTTAGCAATTGTATCAAAATAGATTAGCCATCATAGTTTATAGTCTTGTGAATGCTACTTTTAATTTAATTGAATATTGCGGATGCTTGGCTCCGTAAAGCGATACGCGCGCCGGAGCTTCCGCCCGATTAAACAGGGTCATATACAACGAATTAGGTTTTCGCCCATCTATAATTCCCTGAAAGTGAGTAGAAATATTCATTTTGTACACTTTCGGTTCGCCGGGCTTTCCGTCTTTGGGCTGTCCGTCGTACGCATCATTGAGTACCGTCGTTCCCTGTCGGATTAACAGGGCAATATCGTCAATCATGACCAGATCGCCGTCATCTTCGGGCGTGAGCAACATAATCTGTGGTATTGGCGTAAAAACGTCAATATCATCTCCTGGCAATTCCGCAACGCGCACCTCCAGTTCCGCTTTATTCACCACCAATCCCTTTAGGTTTTTGACATGCGGAATTTCAAGTTTGGTAGTTACCCCGGACAGCCCCTGCACAAACACCAGGCTATCGCCCAGGCGGGTGTTATCAATATATCGTTCGGCAGTAGCGCCATTGTAATCATGATCGAATCGCATGGCGCGTACCCGGAATGGATTGAAGTCCCATTGGAACTGCCCTTTCGTCGTATCTGTTTTTTCATAATAAAGAAAAATTCCAGCGCGGGCATCCGTAAGATTGAAACTGATCATCCCCTGATTAACCGTAGTCGGCTTGATGTGAATCCCTTTGAAATAGCTGATGAAAGCACTATCACTCCGATAATAGCTCGTATCCAGCTGCACAAATTCCTGTGCCAAAGACAAAGGAAGCTTGATGCGCATCTGTGGCGGTACCTTGAGCGTATCTCTCCCCTCGGCATAATCATAAATCGTGACACTATCCAGCAAAGGACGGAATTGTACGTTGCCTAACAATGCGGGTTCAGACGAGATGGAAACGTTGGAATAATAGCTCAGATTATCGCTGATATCTTCCGACAGCCGGTGTATCGAAAACCCAAAGTTTTGTTTGTAATTGCCATACAGCCCAAGACTGTCATATGGCAATACTAATACAATAGAGTCAATTTTTGCAGCGGCTTGTAAATCAGGCAAAATTTCGGTCAGCGAAAGCTGCGCGAAAATCTGCGATTTGGTTTGACCGAATATCGGATCGTCCATTTCGCCGCAAGGATATCTTCTGAATGCTTCGGAAGCCTGAAAAACGGGGAAATACGTCAATACGGTATCGGTTTTTATGGTGGTAGCCACTACCGAAAGCGTATCAGTAAAACCTACTTCCGCTTTGTCGCCTTCCAGCAGATCAGCGCCAATATCAGTAGGATCGGTACATGCTGAAAGGAGCATAATCGCGATCAATAGCGCGTTAATAAACCAAGCAAGTTGCTTCATGCCAGTTTGCATTTAAAAAAGTCTTTAATGTTGTGTAATTCTGCACTGATGCATTAAAATAAGGGGAACATGACCCTTCTGGAGAGTTTAATTCTCAAGAGTCATCATGGAGTGTATCCAATAATTGACTTTATGGGCGCTGTAAGCGAATTCATTTACTTCGAAACCTTTTCTTCCAATAATGACTGATAAAACTCCACATAAGCGGGCAAATAGTCCTCTTTTAAATAAGAAAGGACAGGCTTATCTGAAGTGTTTAAAAGATTTTGAACGGTTTCGCTGAGCGTTTCGCTGCCTTGAATCACCGCATCCGAATAGGCGATTGCACCTTTGTGCAACGTTATGCCTGTGCCATTTTGGTACACACGCAAATCATCGGAAGTCACATTATTGATAGTCGCTTTTGCCAGAAAATGATCACTCACTGCCTTTTCCAGCGTGTCGGCATATACCGAATACACAACTCTGGAGTGTTGGAAGAGAGGGTCTGCTTTATAGGCTGTTTTTAAATACAGCGGTATCAGACTTGTCATCCACCCGTGGCAATGAACGATGTCAGGGGGCCAGCCAAATTTTTTTACAGTTTCGATCACCCCTTTACAAAAAAACACCATCCGGTCAGCATTATCGTCAAAGGGTTCGCCTTCTTCATCGCTAAAAACGGACTTTCGTTTGAAAAAGTCTTCATTATCCAGAAAATAAACCTGCATGCGGGCTTCCGGCAAAGAAGCTACTTTGATAATCAATGGATAATCGTCATCATCCACGATGATATTCATCCCCGAAAGACGTACCACCTCATGTAGCCGGTGACGACGCTCATTGATAGTGCCAAATCGCGGCATCAGCACACGGATCTCCATGTCATTCTCCTGAACGTACTGGGCAAGCTTCCTGGTAATGGTTGACATCTCAGAGAGCGCAGTATAAGGCTGCATTTCCTGCGTCACAATCAGCACTTTATTTTTGCTCATACGGAGTACAATTTATAAAATCTAAAGCCTTCACCATTGGCTCAATGAACAGAAATGCAAATTTAACAAAAAACCAGGACTTTTCCTTATTTAAAATGCAACTTAATACGCTGTTAACGAAAACGTCTATATTTGTCCATCTGTTTTCAAAAAGTGCCCGCATTTTATGTTTTTATTCAAAAAAGTCAAGCAACTTCAAGCATTTCTGGCTTTGGTACGCCAACAGCGCGATTCCGTTGGTTTTGTGCCTACCATGGGCGCTCTGCACGAAGGGCATCTCGCGCTCATCAGGCAGGCGATGCAACAACATCCATATGTGATCTGCAGTATTTTTGTCAACCCTACGCAGTTCAACGACTCCAGCGACCTTGCAAAATATCCCCGCACGCCCCACAAAGACATTGAAATGCTGGCAAAGGTTGGTTGCCAGGTGCTTTTTATGCCGTCTGAAGCCGAAATGTATCCGCCGGGTATCTCCGTGAAAAGGGATTTTGATCTTGGTCTGCTCGACAAAGTGATGGAGGGGGCTTTTCGTCCGGGGCACTTCTCCGGAGTAGCGCAGGTGGTCAATCGCCTGCTCGAAATTATAGCGCCCGAAGTGCTTTATATGGGTCAGAAAGATTACCAGCAGGTGATGGTAGTCCGACAAATGCTGCAACAAACCAGATCAAAAGTGGCGCTGGTGATGTGCCCGACCGTGCGGGAAACCGACGGGCTGGCTATGAGTTCGCGCAATGTTCGCCTGACGCCGGAGTACCGGCAGCAAGCTCCCGTTATCTACCAAACGCTGGTACAGGCGCGCGATATGCTGCAACAACATTATTCACCGAAAGAAATACAGGCATTTGCACTAAAAAACCTGGCGGTTCCAGGTTTCCACCCGGAATATTTTGAGATTGTAGATAGTGCGACCTTGCAGCCCCTGGAACGGCTGACCTACGCCACCAACGCAATTGCCTGCACCGCAGTATGGGCGGGCGATGTCCGGCTGATTGACAATATGTTCCTGACTTAAATTTGCTGCAGTGCTACGAACCAGCAGACAACCGCCAAAGTGTTACTTTGAAGACTTTTTTTCGTCAAACCATGCATAATATTATTTTGTTCTTCTGATGGTTGTATGCAATTTTGCACCCAATTGAGAAGATCATCTTTACAAAACCAAATTTTATCTTTTTCCATGCTCATCCACCGGTTCAAATCAAAAATACATCGCGCCACGGTCACTGAAGCGAATCTGAATTATATCGGCAGCATCACCATTGACGAAGCATTGATGGATGCCGCCAACCTGATTGAAGGTGAAAAGGTGCAGATCGTGAACAATAACAACGGCGAGCGTTTTGAGACTTATGTCATCAGGGGCGAGCGCAATTCCGGCGTTATCTGCCTCAACGGCGCCGCAGCACGCAAAGTGCAGCCGGGTGACACGGTTATCATCATCGCGTATGCATTAATGGACTTCGAAGAAGCCAAGACGTTTCAGCCGAGTATTGTTTTTCCTGATGAAAATAATAGGATTGCGTAGCTTCGCGTTCGGAAGTCTTCCGGGTGCTCCATTTTTTGAATTTTCAACCCGAAACTTCGTTCCACATAACTACCTGAACTTTCTGCAATGATGTCAAAAAAGTTGCTGCTCAACGTCCTGAAATTCCTGCTGTTCCTCAGCATTGGTGCAGGTATTTTATATCTGGTTTACCGCAGCCAGAACGCTGCTTTTCAGGAAGATTGTGCCATGAAAGGCATCCCGGCGGAAGAATGCAGCCTGCTCCAGAAAGTCTGGAACGACTTCCAGAGCGTCAATTATTTCTGGATCGGCATGGTGTTTGTAGCCTATCTGATCAGCAACATCAGCCGGGCGATCCGCTGGAATATGCTGCTGCGCACCCTGGGCTACACACCGCGATTTATGAATGCTTTTCTGACCATCATCGTCGGTTATTTTGCCAATCTCGGTTTGCCGCGCATGGGCGAAATCGTGCGCGCCGGCACGATGGCTCGCTATGAAAAAATTCCGGTTGAAAAAGTAATGGGGACGGTCGTAGTGGACCGCGCGGTAGATGTGATCAGCATTCTGGTGCTGACCGCGCTGGCGCTGCTGCTGGATTTTAATACCATTTATACTTTTGTTGATGAACACATCAACCTGAGCGAACGCTTTGGTAGCAAAGGCACGTTGTTGTTTTATCTGGCAATCGCCGGCGCAGGTGCACTGGCATTCTTTTGGGCATTCAGAAAAAAGCTGCTGCAACTGGCAATTGTGCAAAAAATACTCAACATCGTCAAAGGTTTTGCCGAAGGCGTCAAAACCATCGGCAAAGTAAAACGTCCCTGGTTGTTTGTATTGCACAGCATCAACATCTGGGCGATGTTTTTCCTGATGGGCTACCTTTGTATGCTGGCTTTTGAGCCTACCTCCGGGTTACC
>CAZQTF010000032.1:14916-23346 GCA_964596135.1 uncultured Saprospiraceae bacterium
CTGAAAGCCATTGATAATCAATTTAAAATGAATACAAGCAAAAAAATAGCCTCGAAAATCCAGGATTGGAATGGAATTCGCCAAACCGTTACCGCCTGGAAAGCCGCTGGCGAACGCGTGGTGTTTACCAATGGCTGCTTCGACCTGCTGCATTACGGGCATATTCATTATCTGGCGCAAGCGCGCGATCTGGGCGACCGATTAGTCATCGGCCTGAATTCTGCCGATTCGGTGCGCCGTTTGAAAGGAACACATCGCCCGATCAATGACGAAACAACGCGCGAGTTCTTATTAGCAGCCCTTGAATTTGTAGATGCAGTCGTTGTTTTTGAGCAAGACACACCCTTGGAACTCATCCGGGTAGTTATGCCGGATGTTTTAGTCAAAGGCGGCGACTGGCAACCGAAAGACATCGTGGGCTCGGATATTGTGTTGGCAAGTGGTGGAGAAGTCCGTAGTTTGCCTTATATTGAGGGATACTCGACCACTGCCATCGAACAGAAAATCAGAAGTTGGTGATTTTACCAGCATTGTCGCCATTTTTGCCATATCAACAACGTATCAACGAGCAATAACAGAACCCAAAGAAAATGAAAATAAAAGAATTACTCACTTATCTTGAAACCATCGCGCCGCCGGTGTATCAGGAAGATTACGATAACGCCGGGCTGATCGTTGGCAACTTGGAAGCAGAGATTACCGGCGTACTATGTTGTCTTGATTCAACCGAAGCAGTTGTGGAGGAGGCTATTGCCAAAGGCTGCAACCTGATCATAGCGCACCATCCGATTGTATTTCGCGGTCTAAAGCACATCACCGGGCGAAACTACGTAGAACGTACCATACTGAAGGCGATTAAAAACGATATTGCAATCTACGCGATCCATACCAACTTAGACAATGTTTACTACCAGGGGGTCAATGCAAAGCTTTGTGAAAAGCTGGGCTTGAACAACACCCGGATACTGGCGCCAAAGCAGGCGTTACGTAAACTTTCAGTACCAGTCACGAATGACAGCCTGAAAATCGTTCGCAACCTGCTGCTAAATGCCGGACTGACCGAGATCAGCGCTTTTGAGCAAGTGAACTACACCGCCGATGGCAGCGAAGAAATTGTAAAACTGGAAGCCATTGTACCAGGCGGGCTGGAAGGAAAAATAATGAACGTTTTGCGCAAACAGGATTTGCAGGTAGAGGTTTTCGATTTGCTTACACCCAGCACAACCATTGGCGCCGGAATAATTGGAGATTTGCCTGAGCCAATGCCCGAAGTTGCATTTCTCCAACACCTCAAAACAACAATGCGGGCGAGCGTTGTGCGACACACGGCTTTACGGGGTAAGGATGTCTACACAGTAGCCGTGTGCGGCGGGGCGGGCGGATTTTTGCTGCCTCGCGCCATCGGGCAGGGGGCCGATGTTCTTGTAACCGCTGATTACAAATATCATGAATTTTTCGACGCCGAAGGAAAAATTGTTATCGCTGATATCGGACATTTTGAAAGTGAGCAATTTACAATCGAATTATTATATGAAATAATCTCGAAAAAATTTAGTAATTTTGCGCTCCATTGCACAGAGATAAATACCAATCCGGTGCAATACCTGTAATTTTCAATTACAACTTTTTGATTGTCAACGAGTGTTAGCTATCGTAGCGACCAACGAACAATCAGCTATCAACCATTGTTTCGATCACAATCCTAAATCATTATTATAAAATGGCTGAACTGACCGTAGAAGAAAAGCTCAGGCAAATGTATGAACTTCAATTGGTTGATTCTCAGATTGATGAGATTCAAATCCTGAAGGGAGAACTCCCGGACGAAGTCCAGGATCTGGAGGACGACATCGCCGGCTTAGAGCTTCGTATGCAAAAAATGGAAAACAACATCAAAGAATTGCAGGCAGAAGCAAATAATCACCAGAGCAAAATCAAAGAAGCAGAAGCCTCGATACTTCGCTACCAGGCACAGCTGGATAACGTAAAAAACAGCCGGGAATTTGAAGCGTTGACCAAAGAACTGGAATTTCAAAAACTGGAAATCCAATTAGCCGAAAAACGCATTCGCCAGGCAAAAATCGAAATCGAAAACAAAGAGGAAACGCAGAAAGCAACCGAAGAGCGCCTGCAAAAGAAACGTAAGGAACTGGAAACCAAGAAAGCCGAACTCGCCCAGATCATTGAAAAGACTGAACAGGAAGAAAAAGAACTGCGAAAGAAATCGGAGACCGCACGCAAAAAAATTGAGGATCGCCTGATCAAAGCCTACGATAAAATCCGCTCTTCCTATCGAAACGGACTGGCGGTGGTAACGGTTGAACGCGATTCCTGCGGTGGTTGTTTTAATAAAATTCCGCCCCAGTTACAACTTGAGATCGGCATGCGGAAAAACATCATTGCCTGCGAACACTGCGGACGCATCCTCGTAGATGAAGGTATTGTCGAAGAAATTAAAGAAAAAACGGGTATCACAGAAGCGTAACTACTCCTGGAGTTGGCAAAGAAGAGAAACTGAGCGTTTCCGACATACGCTTTCTCCATATCAGACAAACTGAATTACACAAAAGCCTTGGGATGAATGGCTACAGCCTTGCACCTCAGGGCTTTTGTATTTTGCAATACCCACGATCATGAAAAATGCGCTCTCATTGCTTCTACCACTGTTGATCGCTCAAGCCGGATTTGCCGGTCATTTTGAGTTCAATGCCGATGTTCGTACCGCCTACGAGCAAGCGACCAGCCTTCGGTTTCGGGAAGCGCAGCTCACCCTTTCGCAGATAAAATTGCAGGATCCCGGAAATCTCATCGTTTACCACATCGAAAATTACATTGATTTTCTTACACTGTACCTGAATCAAAGCGAAACCGATTATAAACGGCTGAAAAACAATGAAGAAGCCCGCATAGCCAAAATTCAACGCGGCGACCCTCATTCGCCCTATTACCTTTATGCACAAGCCAACGTGCGCTTACAATGGGCATTGGTCAAACTGCGTTTTGGCGATTACCTCGCTGGCTTCAATAATGTGAGCAAAGCCCACAAGCTTTTGAAAAAGAACCAGGAGAAATTTCCAGATTTTTTGCCGAACCAAAAAGACCTCGGCGTGCTGCACGCACTGGCAGGTACTGTGCCGGACAATTATAAGTGGGGTGTGAAAATCCTGAGCGGACTGGAAGGCTCCATTGCTCAGGGTAGAAGAGAATTAAGCGCGGTTTTCCAACACGCCAAACAGCACGATTTTGTTTTCAAAGCAGAAACGACCGTGATGTATGCCACCGTTTTGCTATACCTCGAAAACAAGAGCGAAGAAGCCTGGCAGGTCTTGCAATCTGCCGACTTGAAACCAGATGCCAATCCGATGCACTGTTTTGTCATGGCAAATGTAGCGATGCGCTCCGGGCACAATGATCTGGCAATCGAGTTATTGGAACAGCGCCCCACAGGAGTAGCATTTGCGTCGGTGCCGCAGTTTGATTTTTTGTTGGGATTAGCCAAATTGCGACGCCTTGACCGCGATGCGGCGCCTTTTTTCAAAAGCTTTTTGAATAAGTATCGCGGCAATAACGGCATCAAAGAAGCTTATCAAAAACTCGCCTGGCACGAACTGATCAGCGGTAACACCGAAGGCTACCGGCGCTATTTGCAAGGGATTATTTCCAAAGGCAGAGCCGACACCGGAGGCGACAAAGATGCCTTGCAGGAAGCCAAGTCGGGTCAAGTTGCCAATATAAATTTGGTAAAAGCACGACTTCTGTTTGATGGTGGTTATTACCAAAAAGCCTATCAGCAATTGGAAAATAAGAATTTGCTCGATTTCTCCGATGAATCCAGTCGCCTCGAATACCTCTATCGCCTGGGGCGAATTCTCCATGGTATGAACCGCTACAACGAAGCGATCGCATACTATGAAAAAACGGTGGAAAAAGGTCGAAACTCGCCCTATTTCTACGCCTGTAACGCTGCCCTGCAAGCCGGGCTCATCTGTGAAAGCCGCCGCGACCGCACCAAAGCCCGCGAATATTTCCGATTGTGCCTCAGCATCAGCCCGGAAGAATACAAGACCGAGCTGCATCAAAAAGCCAAAGCCGGCTTGGAACGCCTGAAGTAAAACCATTACTTACGCAAACTTCGCCTCCTTCCGTCGAAAAAACTTCATTTGGAACCAAACAACGGACTATTTTTGTTTTCAAATTTGCTACCCAATCAATACCATGATAGATTTTTATTCGCCCCATTGGTTTGACGAATATCTTGACTACCGCCGTTCGCATCCCCTGCAGTTCAATGGGGTACAACAACTCGTTGATGACTTGAACGGACAGGTTCAGGGGCGCTTTCAAAGCATGGAAAATCCATTCTATGCAGTTTTGCAGCAAAGCGGCTTGATTTATGGTTTCCCTGTACACTACCCGTTTCAGGCGCCCAACGGTTTGCTCGAAAAGCTCGAAGCAACGGAGCGCGCCAAACTCATTCTGCTTGATATCATGATCCACGCCCGGTTACTCGACCATCGCCTGCCCACGGGCGAAGCATATGCCAAAGCGATCGAACAATCCGGGCAAATGATCCAACAGTATTACCAGGGTATTCACCAATTTGAACACAGCGATGCGCCGGAAGTACTGGAAAAAATCCTTTTCCATCGGGTGCGCTTCCGCAAAAGCTATTTTGATTTCCGCAAAACAGGCATTAGCAGCCAGTTATTCTGGGATTTATATTGTTTTCTTGACTATTGTAAAGCCATCGAAACGCCGGATTTTAATGCCGAAACATATTTTTCAGACCTAATCGCCAAAAAAAAAGCATATAAAAGAGCAACACTTCAGCTAATTGCCGCCGCCGCGCATGCCGACCACAAAACTGCCAACCAGGAAAAATCATTGCATCATCAGTTTGAGCGTTCCTCTAAACTTCTGGGTGAAGCGGAGCGAGAAGAACTGCGCGTACTGTTTGAAACCGGCGCCCATCTTAGCGACATTCAGCTCCCCCAGATGAACTGGATCGCCCATCGCTTTTTGCTCGACATTTCTTTGTTCGCCCTTCATGTGGATACCGATTTGGACACACTGGAGGAAGCTTTCCTCGCGCCCTTGGTCACAAAATTGCAACTCACTCCTGACGATCTTTTAAGCAGCAAAGCCGATCTGGGGTGCTTTTTGTACCTGCACGGCGAAAAATTGCACATTTTCAAAAGCAAAAAAACAGGCATCGTGCTACTGGGGCAAGCTATGGTGGAAAATTTTATTAAACTTGGCTATGCCGCCAAAATGGAAGCTGTGGAAACCCGCGATATGGCGACCACCTTCGGAAAATTGCTGATTAACCGGCTCAACCTCAGTAAAAATAACGAATTGCCCGACGAGTACCAAATCCGGGAAGCCTTCAATCAATTGAAAGACATTCCCAAGTTTTTGCCGTTTTTCGGCATTGTGTTTATGCCGGTGCCAGGCATCACCGAAGCCTATATTTTATTGGCTTTCAGCCTGGAAAAACTCTCCGGGGGTGCGATCAGCCTGCTGCCGAGCCAAATCAGCAAAGTAGTGAAGGGAGAAAAAACGCAGAAGAATAAAAAGTAATGCTTCCATTTTTTCCTCTATCTTTCTATTTTTACAAAAAAAATGTGCAAAGCAACTACCAACGACGCTGGCGTGCCACCTGGAATCCCGACATGTACCACGGGTGGGGTAAGTCGCGCAATTTCTTCGAGGGTTGGTATTTCAAAATTGTAGATCCTACCGAGCGCTTTGCTTTTGCCATTATTCCTGGAATTTCTTTTGGAAAAAATGGTGAAATCCACGCCTTTATTCAGGTTTTAGATGGGAAAAAATGTACGACGGCTTACCACAAATTTGATCACGCCGTTTTTCAGCCTTCCGGCGATACATTTGAACTGGCGCTGGATGGAAATTTCTTCTCCGCCGACTCGATCAAACTGAATTTGCCTGAATTGCAGGGCGAACTCCACTGGCAGAATCGCTACCCTTGGCCCAAAATGCTGAGCGCACCGGGTATTATGGGCTGGTACTCTTTTGTGCCATTTATGGAATGCTATCACGGCGTGGTAAGCATAAATCATACCTTGCAGGGGCGCCTGTGCGTGTACGGCGAGGAGGCAGATTTCACGGAAGGCAAGGGGTACATCGAAAAAGACTGGGGCAGATCGTTTCCCAATTCCTGGATTTGGATGCAAACCAACCACTTCGACGCAACATACCCCGTGTGCCTGTCGGCTTCGGTTGCCAAAATTCCCTGGCTGGGTAATCATTTTATTGGGTACATCGTTGGTTTTTTACTGGATCAGAAATTGTACCGTTTTGCTACCTACACCGGTGCGATGATGCGGGCGGATTTTGATGAAAATACGGTTCGATTGTCGTTCAAAGATCGCCGAAATCGCCTCGAAATCATCGCTCATAAAGCCGAAGGCAGCGACTTGGCATCTCCGATTTCCGGCAACATGACCGGCAAGGTAAATGAAAGCATGCAAGCAAAAATCGAAGTGCAATTATTTGAAAATGAAAGTCTTATTTTTGAAGGCACGGGTAAAAACGCCGGACTGGAAGTAGCCGGACCCGCTCAGGAACTTGTGACTGAAAAATGGCGACGCTAATCGTATTGATGATGCGGATAAACCATTAAGCAGGCTGGATTGTCATTTTCGTCGAAAAAAATTCCTATTGGAACTCAAAAGAGCCTAATTTTTGTTTTAAAATATAAAAGCGTTTAATGAAAAATCCTTTTGCACCATATATTAAACAATTTTCAGAAAGCAAATTGTGGCAAAAACTCAGCAAATACGCCCGGCAGATCGGTATTAAATCTGTGTACATGATTTTACTATTATTTTACGCGTATCGCCGCAGCGATACGCCGGGCTGGGCAAAACGCATCGTACTGGGTGTTTTGGGTTATCTCATTATGCCGATTGATGCACTGCCTGATCTTAGCCCCATCCTCGGTTATACAGACGATATCGGGATGTTAAGTTTTGGATTGGTTACGATTGCTGCCTATATCAATCAGGATGTTCGCGACAAAGCCCGAAGGAAACTCCATGAGTGGTTCGGCGAGTATGATGCCACGGAACTACGGGAAGTAGATGAAAAACTCTGAGAGAGCCAGCGATGCAATCGTTTTTGTCTTTACAACGGATAAACTTTTCGCAAAACATATTCTGTTAAAACTGACTGAACCAGCGCCCAATCGGGCGTGCAGCCCAAAATAAACCCTCCGCCGCCGGCTCCGCACATTTTGAGCCGGAAAAGATTACCCTGTAAACCCTTTTTCCAAACTACGTGAAAATGATCAGGTGTCATCCCCGATAAATGTTCCATCTGAAAACGACTAATGTTGGTAATATCCTCGAAGAGGTTGTCCCATTCTGCCTGCAGGAAGGCAGCAATGGCGAGGTTGTTGTACACGACTAATTCGTCGGTTATTTTTTTGGCAAACGCCGCATCTTCGCAACGTCGAAGAAAATATTGCACCATTGCTCCGGTACGACGGGGAATTTTTGTATCCAGCAGAAAAAAAACGAGTTCTGATTCCTGGGGAATCTGTACGGTTTGGATTTGTCCGCCGGGATGAATCAAAACAGGTTGTTGGAGATAGCAAATCAAAGGATCGGTACCGGAACTGGTACCATGAAAAAAGCTCTCGATCTGCGCCAGCGCTTGTTGTAATTCGCTGAAACGGGCTGTTTCATGCGGCAGTATTTTATCGAGGCAATATTGATCGTACAATGCGGCACATAGCGCCCCGGAACTTCCCAAACCATAGCCAACGGGAATGTTGGATTCAAAGTATAAACCGTTTTGCAAGTCTTTGCGAAAAGCGGCCATATCCAGTTGAGACTGCAATTGTGTTTTTTGATATAAATCATCGAGGTGATCCGCCAGTTGGGGCAAATCCTGTTGCAGGGTGGGATCAGCAGCAAACCGCCAGGCTCCACCAAAAACCGGATAAGGAATTGCCAGCGCCTGGGAGCCGCGATTAACCGTGTGCTCGCCAAAAAGAAGAATTTTGGAGGGGTAGTGCTTCATGGTTCGTCAATGATCGGAGTAGGAGCCAATAGGCTATAATTTACTGATAATCATGTCACTGTAAGAATCTGTCAGTAGGTCTTGTTCCTGAATGCCGAACAAATTTATATAATATTGGCATTGCTCATAGAGTTCCTGTTCGGTTTTTCCATTCTCGTCACCAATGGCTTCAATTTCTAGGAAATTTCCAAGATTTTCGACCCGATCAATATGAAATTTTACGTTATCAATAAAAAAAATAGCGCGAAGCTTATCTACTACGGCGAGTGTGCCCAAAGCATTGGTTAGTAAAGTTTTGAGCGAAGATTCGGGCTGCGATTCGTACAATAACACCTCCGATTTTTTCGGACCCGCCTGATTGCTTCGCTGGTAGTGAATCAGCGC
>CAZQTF010000033.1:0-2028 GCA_964596135.1 uncultured Saprospiraceae bacterium
TATAAGTTATGTGCATTCCATATACAAATACAGTCATTTATAATTTAGGATTAGGTATTGCGAATAAAAGATTGATTGTTTGCAAATGGGTAAGTATTATTGCAAAATAAGTAAAAATATTTGTAAAAAAAGCAACTTTATTGCGTACGGCGCGTATTTTATTGCATTTAAACGTGTTTTTATGTGATTTAAATGATATATAGTTGCATATAAATTTATTTTATTTGTTTGACACGTATTATATATTTGTTACTAAAAGGCAAATATTTGCTTTAAAAGCTTACTTGTCGCAAATTTTGCAATAGTTGTTGCACTTAGCATTTATTTGGTATCTTTATGCAGATGAATTTACCAATAAATACCTTATCATGCTACATTTTAATCTTCAACAAATTATTCGCCAGCGCGGCATTGCAAGCCCCAATAAGCTGCTGATTCAATATGGTTTTACGCCGTTTACTGCCAGCCGCATTTTGAATCACAAAGTAGTAGGTTAGCGTTTACAAATCAAACTTAATCCCCTGCGCCAAAGGCACTTGCGTACTCCAGTTGATCGTATTTGTTTGTCGGCGCATGTAGGCTTTCCAGGCATCGGAGCCACTTTCACGACCGCCACCGGTTTCTTTCTCGCCACCAAAAGCGCCGCCGATTTCTGCACCACTCGTTCCGATATTCACATTGGCAATGCCACAATCGGAACCGGCTGCCGAGAGGAACAATTCGGACTCGCGCACGCTGTCGGTCATGATTGCTGAAGACAAGCCCTGCGGTACGCCGTTATGAATGGCAATCGCCTCTTCGATGGTTTTGTATCTCAGCAGATATAAAATCGGCGCGAAGGTTTCTTCCTGCACCATTTGCATATCAGGACGGGCTTCGGCGATGCAAGGCTTTACGTAGCAGCCACTTTCATAACCTTGGCCTTCGACTACACCGCCTTCCACGACAAAAGAGCCACCTTCGGCTTTGATTTTTTCGATTGCCTGGAGGTATATGTTTACCGCCGCTTTGTCAATCAGTGGTCCCACATGGATTTTTTCATCCAATGGATTGCCGATGCGCAGTTGGCTATAGGCTTTGGTCAATTTATTTTTTACTTCGTCATAAATGCTTTCATGAATAATGAGTCGGCGTGTGGAAGTGCAACGTTGCCCCGCCGTACCTACGGCTCCAAAGAGCGCACCGGTAAGTACCACGTCCATATTGGCAGTTGGCGTGATGATAATGGCGTTGTTGCCACCCAATTCGAGGATGGATCTGCCCAGACGTTTGGCGATTTCGGTGCCTACGATCTTGCCCATGCGAATACTGCCCGTCGCCGAAATCAAGGGCACGCGGGTATCTTTGGTCATGAGTTCGCCCACGCGATAATCACCATTCACAATGCAACTAATGCCTTCTGGCAAGTTATTGTCTTTTAATACTTTTTGCAAAATATGCTGACAAGCAACAGAACAGAGCGGCACCTTTTCAGAAGGTTTCCAGATGCAAACATCACCGCAAACCATGGCAATCATAGCGTTCCACGACCACACAGCAACGGGAAAATTAAATGCAGAAATAATGCCCACCACACCCAACGGATGCCATTGCTCAAACATACGGTGCCGCGGGCGCTCGGATTGAATGGTCAAGCCGTACAACTGACGCGACAAGCCGACTGCAAAGTCGCAGATATCAATCATTTCCTGCACTTCGCCCCAGCCTTCCTGGAGGGATTTACCCATTTCATAGGATACGAGTCTGCCCAAAGCATCTTTGTGTTTGCGCAATTCGTTGCCGTATTGCCGCACGATTTCGCCGCGCTTGGGAGCAGGCACCATGCGCCAGATATGGAAGGCTTCCTGAGCCGTTTTGATGACGTGCTCGTATTCTTCCGGCGTCGTTTGGCTCACCGAGCCGATGAGCGCGCCATCTACCGGCGAGTAGGAATCAATGTAATTACCGGAATCTGTTGATTGTAAACCCGTGCTGGTGCCGGCGTTTTTATTTTGTAAGCCCAGGGCTTGGAGAAAATCTTTATTCATT
>CAZQTF010000033.1:2128-23103 GCA_964596135.1 uncultured Saprospiraceae bacterium
TTGCCGGCGAGTTTTTTGGAGGCGACACCCATCACTTTGCCAAGGTCTTTGGGTGATTCAGCGCCCACTTCGGCGATGATTTGTTTCAGTTCGGCTTCGAGTTCTTCCTCTGTCAATTGCTTCGGCAGGTATTTTTCGATCACTTCAATTTCCTCGCGTTCTTTTTGTGCCAGGTCTTCGCGACCTTCGCGCTCATAGATTTCCAGCGATTCCTTACGCTGTTTTACCAGCTTTTGCAAAAGCTGAATTTCGCGCTCGGCGTCAATCGGTTTGCCGGAGCCATCGGTTTTTGCCAGCAAAATAGCGGCTTTCACTGCACGAATACTCCTCAAAGCTGCCTGATCTTTGGCTTTCATGGCTTCCTTGAGATCTTGCATGATTTTGTCTTCCAGTGTCATATTTTGAAATATTTTACTGATTCTTGAACGCCTGCAAAGGTAATAAAGGTTGATGGGGTGATGAGGTGATAGGATGATTTTTTTGCTCTGGTTAATACGTTAATGAATTGAAAGCCTGAATCTGCTGCGTTAATGCGATAAAATCTGCAACGGACAACTGTTCCGGGCGCTTTTGAAAAAAGGAGTCTTCGAGCACAGATTCGTCCTTTACAAAAAGTTTAAGCGTATTGCGCAGCATTTTGCGGCGTTGCCCAAAAGTCGTTTTGACGATTTGCCGGAATAAATTTTCATCGCAATCAAGCGTTTGTTTTTCCTTGCGCTTCAAGCGAATAACCGCAGATTCCACTTTTGGCGGCGGATTGAAATTGCCGCGACTTACTTTGAACAATAATTCTCCATCATAAAATGCCTGCGTGAGCACGCTGATCACACCATAATCCTTACCACCCGGTGGAGCAATGATGCGAGCTGCCATTTCCAGTTGAAACATACCCACCATCTCCGAGATGAGGCGCCGCGACTCCACCATTTTAAAAACGATCTGCGAAGAGATATTGTAGGGGAAATTGCCAATCAGCGCAAAAGGCTGACCTTCAAAGACTTCCTCCAGATCACCTTTCAAAAAATCACCTTCAATGATATTAGCGGCAAGCCGGGGGTAAAATTTTTGCAAATACGCCACCATATCGCGGTCGGCTTCTACCACTTTCAGCTCAAAATCCTTTTCCAGCAGGTATTTAGTGAGCATGCCCTTGCCAGGACCAACCTCCAGCACGCGCTCGTGCGCCAGAGTAAAGCTATCGGCAATGCGCTGTGCCATGTTTTCGTTTGTGAGAAAATGCTGACCATATGACTTCTTGGCTTTCAAATTTTTGATATGTTAGTGTGTTTAATATGCGATGGTGATGTGGGTACGAAGTACGATTTTTTCAACAAAAGATCACAATAAAAGCGTTTTAATTTAGCTTAAGCGATTAATCATTAAAAAATTTACCATTTACCACGTGGGAATAATTTGAATATCAATTATTTAAAACAGAAAAAACTATATTTCTTTAAGAACGCTCACTTATAAATAGTTGTAGCGCCTAAAGTATAAAATCTAACGCCTATTGTCTTAAACTTCCGTACCTTTGCAGTTATGAAACTCGAAATCAATATTGAAAATGAATAAACTAAAAATAGGGATTAGTATTGGCGATATCAATGGAATTGGGCTGGAAGTGATTCTGAAAACCGTTTCCAATAAAAAAATCCTGGATTTTTGTACGCCAGTGATTTATGGCTCATCGAAGGTTGTTTCTTATCATAAGAACATCGTAAACGTTGATTTTCAATTTCATTCGACCCGCACTGCCCAGCATTTGCAAGAGGACAAGGTAAATATTGTCAATTGTTGGAATGACAACGTAAATATCACCCTTGGCAAACCGACCGAGCCAGGGGGCAAGTACGCCTACATGGCGCTGGAAGAAGCGGTGAAGGAACTACAACATGGCTTGATTGATGCCCTGGTGACCGCACCCATCAACAAATATGCGATGCAAATGGCAAATTTTCCTTACCCTGGGCATACGGAATATTTGACGAAGGAACTCGGAGAAGGTAAAGAAAGCATGATGCTAATGGTCAGCGATAGCCTGAAAGTGGGTTTGGTGACCAATCACCTGCCCCTGCGGGAAGTAGCGGACGCCATCGGTAAAGAGTTGATTTTGAAAAAAATTAAAATTCTGAATCAATCGTTAAAAGTAGATTTCGGAATTGATCGCCCAACAATCGCCGTCTTGGGGCTGAATCCGCACGCCGGCGATGATGGCGTTCTGGGAGATGAGGAAGACCAATACATCCGTCCGGCTATTGCTGAAGCAAAGGATCAAGGCTTCATAGTCATGGGACCTTATCCGGCAGACGGTTTGTTTGGTTCCGGGCAATACAAAAAATTTGACGCCATTCTGGCAATGTACCACGATCAGGGGTTGGTACCATTCAAAGCTTTATCTTTTGGCAGCGGCGTGAATTTTACGGCGGGGCTGAATTACGTCCGTACATCGCCCGATCATGGTACCGCTTACGACATTGCCGGCAAAAACGAGGCAGATCCGGCGTCATTTCGCGAGGCTTTATTTTTGGCGTTAGACATAGCACGCAACCGCCGCGAGTACACCGAAGCGCACGCCAATCCGCTGGTGCGCAAAGAACGGAAGCGCGAAGACGAGGTGGCGGGCGCCGAAGAAATTCTTGAAGAAGAAGCATAGGAATAAAATTTCAACAAAACCTTGTCTAATTTTTGATTGTTAAAAGAGTTGAATTTAAAAAGTAGTATTTTGAGCAAGACAGCAAAAGTAATAGGCATCATATTCTTGGTCTTATTAATTGATCAGATCGTAAAAATCTGGATAAAGACCACCATGACCTACGGAGAGGAGTTTGGCATTTTGGGGCTGAACTGGGCGCGTATTCATTTTGTGGAAAACCCAGGAATGGCATTCGGCATTGAATTTGGCGGCGGTTACGGCAAACTGGCGCTCAGTTTATTTCGCATCATTGCAGTGGGATTTTTGGTTTATTATATCCGGCAACTCATTCTGAATAATGCTCCCTTAGGCTTGCTTACGAGCTTTTCGCTCATTTTAGCCGGCGCTTTCGGCAATATTATTGACAGTGCTTTCTATGGCATGATTTTCTCCGAATCCTCCTATCATACGGTTGCCACCATGTTTCCGGAAGGCGGCGGCTACGCTGGTTTTCTGCACGGCAAAGTGGTGGATATGTTCTACTTTCCATTGTATGAAGGCACATTGCCCGACTGGTTCCCGATCTGGCGCGGCGAAGAAGTTTTGTTTTTCCGACCCGTGTTCAACGTGGCTGATTCAGCCATCACCATTGGCGTCTTTTCGATCCTGATTTTCCAGCGCAGCTTTTTCAATAGCCATAAGCACGAGGAAACGCCGCAACCTGTTTTGGAATCAACGCCAACGGAATCTGTAGATTTTCCAACAAACAACCCAGAGAGTATCGAAAAACAGTAAAGTTTGTTAATTGTTATTGGTTATTTGATTTCGAAAACGTATAAAAGGTTCGACAAAACCAAATAACCAATAACAATCAATTACTTCTTCGGCGGATTTGAACTTAAAAACAATTCATCCAATTGCTCTTTGGCAATCTCCGATGGCGCATCAATCATCATATCCCGTCCCTGGTTGTTCTTCGGAAAAGCAATAAAATCACGGATAGAAGACTGACCGTTCATCACTGCGCACAAGCGATCAAAACCAAAGGCAATTCCTCCATGCGGCGGCGCACCGTACTCAAATGCTCCCAGCAAAAATCCAAATTGATACTCTGCTTGCTCTGGTGTGAAGCCCAGCAAACGGAAGTTTTTCATCTGCAATTCCCGATCGTGAATACGAATCGAGCCCCCACCAATTTCCACACCATTTAATACCAAATCGTATGCATCGGCACGCAACCCCTTGAGCACCGTGTGATCATCGCTTTGCATTTTGGCAACATCCTCCGGCTTCGGCGAGGTGAACGGGTGATGCATGGCATAGAAACGCTGCGTGTCCTCGTCCCATTCCAGCAGTGGAAAATCAACAACCCACAAGGGTTTGAAATCACCCGATTTCATCAAGCCCAAGCGGCGACCCATTTCCAGGCGAAGTTCGTTGAGTTGTTTGCGCGTTTTTTCTTCTTCACCAGCAAGAATCAGCAACATATCGCCCGGTTTGGCACCGGCGCGTTCGAGCCACATCTTCAGATCTTCTGGTGCATAGAATTTATCTACCGATGACTTGATGCTGCCGTCGGCTTCGTATTTCACATAAACCAAGCCTTTCGCGCCAATTTGCGGGCGTTTTACATAATCGGTCAATTCATCTATTTGCTTACGCGAATACTCGGCAGTGCCTTCCGCACAGATCCCCACCACCAATTCCGCACTGTCAAATACACTGAAACCTTTATTTTGAGCAAGATCGTTCAATTCGACAAATTCCATCCCAAAACGCAAATCCGGCTTGTCCGAGCCATAGCGCTGCATCGCCTCGTCGTACGACATGCGCGGAAAGTCCGGCAACTCAACGCCCAAAACGGTTTTGAACAAATATTTCGTCAAGCCTTCAAACGTGCGCAGCACATCTTCGCGGGTCACAAAAGCCATCTCACAGTCTATCTGCGTGAATTCCGGCTGACGGTCGGCGCGCAAATCCTCATCGCGAAAACATTTCACAATCTGAAAATAGCGATCCATGCCCGCTACCATCAAGATTTGCTTAAACGTTTGCGGTGACTGCGGCAGCGCATAGAATTGCCCCGGATTCATGCGGCTCGGCACCACAAAGTCGCGCGCCCCCTCTGGTGTACTCTTGATGAGCACCGGCGTTTCCACTTCCACAAAGTTTTCACCGGCAAGGTACTTCCGCGTTTCAATCGCCAGATTGCTACGAAAAAGAAGATTATTTTGCACGGGCGTGCGCCGCAGATCGAGGTAGCGATACTTCATGCGCAGGTCGTCCCCACCATCGGTGTCATCTTCAACCGTGAACGGCGGCACCTTCGAAGTATTTAAAACCTTGAGTTCCTTCACCTCGATCTCGATATCACCTGTTGCCCGATTCGGGTTCTTATTGCTGCGTTCCCGCACTTTCCCTTTCGCCATGATGACAAATTCACGCCCCAGCGACCGGGCCTGAGCGCTCAGATCCGCGTCGTCCTCCTGATTGAAAACCAATTGCGTAATGCCGTAGCGATCGCGCAAATCCACAAACGTGAGTGCACCAAAATCACGGCTGGTCTGCACCCAACCACTCAATGCCACTTCCTGCCCTACATGGCTCATGCGGAGTTCTCCGCAGGTGTGCGTACGATACATACTTTTCAGCTTTAATGGTTTACGGTTTAATATTTTTTGTCTGATATCTATCCTTTGAGCTCCGGCTCCTCCCAAAACCGCACAAAAATAAGGGAAACAGCGATAGCGACAAATACTTTAGCGTTTTACATTTCATGTTTTATATTTTGACGCTCATCAGGGCGTGTCGGCTTCGCCGCCGGCGTCTTCCGGGGGTTCGCTACGCTCCGTGCTTCGCACCTGCCTTCGGCAGCCCGCCAGCCGCCTCACGCACGGTACGGCTCCATGTCTGCCAGCGCCAAAGAATATACGGTATGACTCTCCTTGTTTAGACTTCATCCAAATTACACACCCAACTTTCAATTGACAAATGCCTGACACACGTCTTTGCGCTTCCTCCTAATTTTGTGCCATTCTTTGCAAACGAAAAACATAGAAACCTCATTGAAGCAATGTTACGTGATTTGAAGATACTTACCGTTACGCACAAGTCAGCCAGCCTGAAAGACGTGGGCGACTTCGCTGTCAAGCCCTCCGATGTGCAGCCTTTGCCGGCGAAGCTCGCGGCGCTCAAATCCATTTTTGCGCTGGAGGAATTGTTGTACGTAGCTACTTGCAATCGCATAATTTACTTCTTCGTTTCCAAATCGGAACTGGATCTTTCGTTTGCTACCCGCTTTTTTCAGCATGTTAACCCGGCATTGGATAAAAATAAAGTCGCCGCCTCCGCGCTGCTATTGGAAGGCTCGGCTGCCATCGCCCATTTGCACGAAGTAGCTGCTTCGATTGACTCGCTTGTGGTAGGCGAACGCCAGATTCTGGGACAGCTCCGCGAAGCCTATGACCAGTGCCACGCCTGGGGCTTGACAGGTGACAATATTCGCCTTGCTTTCCAGCAGGCAGTTGTCGCCGCTAAGGAAGTGTACACCCGTACCCGCATCGGCGACAAGCCGGTGTCGGTGGTATCGCTGGCAGTGCGCAAAATGCTTGCTGCGCATTTGCCCAAGGATGCCCGCATTTTGCTCATCGGCGCGGGGCAAACCAATGCTTTGGTCGCAAAGTTTCTGGCAAAACAGAAATTTTCCAACGTGACCGTTTTCAACCGCAGCCTGCACAAAGCGGAGGAACTGGCAAAATTGCTGGGAGGAATGGCTCATGCGCTGACCAACCTTGCTGAATATAAGGAAGGCTTTGATTGCTTGTTTGTCTGTACCGGCGCCACCGATCCAATCATTCAACCTGATTTGTACGAGCAACTGCTACAAGGCGAAACCGACACCAAAATCGTGATTGACCTTGCCATTCCAAACAACGTAGCGCCGGAAGTGGTGAATCATTACAACCTTCAGTACATCGAAATCGAAGGTTTGCGCGCGCTTGCCCAGGAAAACCTCGCTTTCCGCGAAACCGAAGTGGACAAAGCCCGCCAGATGCTGGCGAATTACGTGGAGGAATTTTCGATGCTTTTCAAGCAGCGCCAGATGGAACGCGCCATGAGCCGCGTGCCGGAAGAAATCAAAGCTGTGAAAAATAAAGCCCTTACTGAAGTCTTCCGCAAAGACCTGGAGCAACTCGACGCCCAAACCCGCGAACTCCTCGAACGCATGATGACCTATATGGAAAAAAAATGCATCGCTGTGCCAATGAAAGTAGCGCGAGAGATGGTGAAGTAAGTGAAAAGGCAGTGTTTAGTTTTTCGCCAATCGCCAACGTTTCTCGCTGATTTTCAAATTCTTACTTTACTGCGGCGCAAACGTCCGTTCCTATTGTATGGTTCCCTTTTTTTAGCTATTTTTGAAAGCAGTGATTTAAGACTAAATAGCAATGCTATGGAATGGGCATTCAGCATCCGGCCGAAAATGAAGGCGGCATTTTTACTGGCGGTCATCTGCGTGGTGGTATTGGTGAATATGTTCTGGGAAAGGCGCAATATTTCCAATATGAACGATTCATTTTCATCCATTTACGAAGACCGTCTGCTGCCGGCAACGTACGTTTTTCACCTCACCGATCATTTGTACCAGAAGCGGATGATTCTGGAAAAGTATTTCAACAGCGAAGAAAATTTGAATGTCTCTGAAGACCAACGCAGAATGGATAGTCATAACGCGACAATGGATAGTTTGCTCCGCGATTTTGAAGCGACTTTTCTGGTGGAAATCGAAAACAAAGTACTGCGCAATTTTGAGGAGCGCCTGACGACCTACAACAAAATGGAACGACAATATCTCGATCGGTTTGCGCAAAAATTAGCGCCGGAAACCACCGAACAGGATTTCGAACATTTATTCGCCGCAGCAAAAGCTGAATTGACCCAACTCAGTCAGATTCAAATAGATGTGGGCAGGCAACTCAAAGAAGACTCTGGACGCATCGCCGCCAGCACGAGTTTACTTACCAATATGGACGCTCTGCTCATTATTGTGATTGGGCTGATTATTCAGGTGCTGATTTTTACCTCCAAAACGCTTATGCCCAAAACGCCGCAGCGAGAAGAATGGAATTAATCCAGCAACTTTTCCAGATAGTGGTACGCAATACCAAACTGATTTTTGATGGCTTCCACTTTTTCTAAAGCATCGGGATTGGGTTTGCCTTTAGCACCGGTAATCATGAGGTTTTTGCTGGTATGCTCGCTGGAAATGAATTCAAATACCTTGGTTTTGTAGCCCTGCGCTTCCATCAGCAAGGCGCGGATGCCATCGGTGATGAGTTCCGCCTGACGCTCTTCGAGGATGCCGTGCTTGAGAATGGACTGAAAGTCGTTGGTCACCTGCATTTGCTTGCGGATTTGTTTGTGACAACAGGGTGCGACCACGATCACTTCTGCTTTCGCCAGAATGCCTTTGGCGATAGCCAGGTCGGTGGCGATATCGCAGGCGTGGAGCGCGATGAGCATATCAATGCGCTCAGGCTGGTAGTCGTTGATATCCTGGGCGATAAAATTCAGCTTTTTAAAGCCGGCTTTTGTCGCTAAATCGTTACAAAAGTCCACCAGATTCTGCCGCAGTTCGATGCCGGTGACGGTGACGTTCATCCCGAGCGTGTTGGTCAGATAATCATACAGGGCAAAGGTCAGGTAGCCCTTGCCGGAGCCCATGTCCACGATGTGTGCATCGTCGGGAAGTGACGATTGCTGCAATTGTGCGTCTAATATTTCGATGTATTTGTTAATCTGGCGAAATTTCTTTTGCCCGGTGGGAAGCACCTGACCATCGGCGCCGGTGATGTCCATGTCACGAAGATACACATTGCCTTTAGTATGAATGTAGTGTTTTTTTTGCTTATTATGCTTAGAAACAAGAGAGATTTGGTGACTTGGCGACTTGGAATACAGGCGTGGCTGACGCTTTTTGTTGTATTGAATGAAAAAATCGCCTTCGGTAGTATATAGATAGCCATTCAGAAAATCGTTGCCCAGCCATAGCCCAATGATGGTGATGGCTTCGGCAAACGAGTGATTTTTGGTGACATCTTTGGTGGAGTAACGCAGCGTAAACGAAAGCATCGGTTCGTACTTGATTTCCACCAGACGGGCATACACGTTCCTGAGGTCTTTGTCTTTGCTGCCGGGTTTGCTCAGCGTTAGTTTGACAAAAGTACCCGAATCGAGGCTTTGTTGCAGTTTTTGCAAAAAATGATCGTGCATTTCTTTCGCTTCCATGGCGTTTTAAAAAGAATTTAACAATCGCGTAAGAGAATTTGTTACAATTTTGCGCTAAATTGATAAAAGAAGAAAATAGAGCAAAGGGCACAGGATTTTTCGTTTTTCTCGTGCTTTAGCAATAAAATCAAGTATATGAAGAAAATCGCGCTGATGATTGTTTTGATAAACGTTGCCTTTTTCACGAATGCTCAGGTAGAAACACGGGTAAGCGTGGCAGGAAAGATTTACCCAGCAATTATTGACGAATGCGGGGATACGGTGATTGTTGCCAATCTCGAAAATGTTTCGATCACGTCGCCGCGCACCTTCACCAATGACGAAGAGTATAAGAAATATCAGCGCTACCGCCGGGCTGCGATCGTCGTGTATCCCTATGCAGTGGAGGCAATCAAAGTTTTCCGGGAGTTGGAACAGGAAACGGCAGACTTGCGCAAAGGAAAAAAGAAAAAATACGCCAAGCATCTGCAAAAAGACCTGAAAGAAAAATTTGAGGATCCTTTGAAAAAGTTAACCCGCACGCAGGGTTTCGTGCTCACCAAAATGATTGAGCGCGAAGTGGGTACACCAACGTACTATCTCATTAAAGACCTGCGAGGTGGTTTCACCGCATCTTACTGGAATACACTTAGCAAATTTTATGGCTACAAACTGAAAAACGGCTACGTGCTCGGAGAAGATCATATTTTGGATATGGTGCTCGATGATTTTAATATCTCCTACAAAGTGCCGAAAAAAACCGATTAACATTTGAAAAACACCCCCCGGCAAAACATTCTTTGATAAAAAAATAACTAAAAACAAAATTTTTTTTGAAAAAAAATCAAAGCATCGGGAAAAACTGCGAGTTTTGAATGTCTAAACCAAAGAATACCCTTTGAAGAGTTTTTCAACGCCTTCAGATATCGAACTGGTGGAACGAGCGAAAAAGGGCGACAGTGTAGCGTTCCGGCTGTTAGTGCATAAGCATGAACATCAGGTGCGTTCTATTGTCATTGGAATGCTGGGCAACACGGTTGAATCAGACGATGTAGCTCAGGAGGTGTTCATCCGGTTTTATCGCTCGTTGAAAGATTTTCGGGGAGAAGCTGCTCTATCTACCTACCTGAGTAGAATCGCTATCAACCTATCTCTCAACGAAATAAAACGCAGAGACAATAGGCACAAACGATTGGCTTTTTTTCACGGGAACGAGGTGACCGCAGAACGTGTTGATAATTGTGTGGATCCTGAACGCCAAGACCTCCGTGACGCAGTGCAAAAGGCGCTGCAACTATTGGAACCGGATTTCAGGATGGTAATTGTGTTGCGTTTGATTGATGGTTATTCAGTAAAAGAGACCGCTGATATACTTCAACTACCGCAGGGCACGGTGGCATCTCGCTTAGCCAGAGCACAGGAAAAACTGAAAGATATACTCAAAAAATGGAACATCGTGTAAACACGTACCGTTTCTAATGAAAAAAACGATTGCGTTATGAATAAATCAGCGCTCGAGCTATTGCTCCACTCTCTCGACCACGAGCTGTCGCCTGCTGAGCAGGCTCAGCTTGGTGAAGCGCTTGCCTCCTCAAAAGACCTCCGGCAAGAGCGCGACGAATACCTGCAGATGCGCGAATTGCTTGCTGAGTTGCGCACGGAACGGAACGTCGCATTCACGGAGAGCGTTATGAGCAGATTAGACGCAGAAAAAGAATCCGGTTTTTGGTCGGATATCATCTCGTTATCGCCGAAAGTTGCAGCAGCCTGCGTGGCTTTTGTTATCATATCGTTGATGGGAATTTACTTTTGGGAAGGTAATTTATCTCCCGAAACAATAATCGGTACCGGAGAATTGACGCCTGAAGATGCTTTCACCATTCAGGAACAGCGCCAGTCTCAGAAAAAGGATCCAAGCGTTGCACCACTGGAATTGCCGAAGCAAGAATAATTTTCTCAGCTTTTTTCTAAATAGTAGCCCATGAAAACATTCAAAATCGCATTGGTGATGGTCAGCCTGATAGGGGTCGGATTTGTCGCAGGATTTTATACCAATCGCTATCTGGTAAAACAAAAAATCAACCGACTGGTGAACATGCGCTATGCTGACGGATTAAAGCAAAGTATTTTTGAAAAAATAAACGCCACCCCGGAACAAAAAGAGCAACTGTCTCCGGCAATCGAAAAATACGCCGATAAAGTGGCGCTGATCTATCAGGAATCACGCATGCTGCGCCGGGAAATGATGGATTCACTTCGCGCGCAGGCCAGACCCTTCCTGCATTCTGAGCAAATGAAAGAACTCGAAAGCTTTTGCGACAAATATTACTATTTCAGCAAGAAAGATACCAATAAACCCTTCGCCGAAGAAAAAGGGAAATAACACTGGCAAACGCTGCAGTATTTGCCAATACTCTTCAAAAATAAGTAAAAAACAAAGGCGCTGAACGCAAAAATGTTCAACGTCTTTATTTTTTTCAAGTGTTACGTTTTTGCACTTCCTGCGTCATAATTTAAGATTCAAGGTGCCGTTACTTCAGGATAAGTGCCCTGAGCATATCAAAACTTCTGAATGACCATATTTTTTAAATCCTGGAAGATATGTTGGTTAAAACATTTGCCAGCGCAGTGCATGGTGTGGATGCACAAATGATTACCGTAGAAGTAAATACCGGCGGCGCTGTGATGCAGGGAAAAAATTTTTATCACCTGGTCGGATTACCGGATAATGCCGTCAAGGAAGGTTTTGAGCGCATCGAAGCAGCGATGAAAAATGTAGGCTACAAAATGGAACGCGTGAAAACGGTGGTCAACCTTGCACCCGCCGATATCCGCAAGGAAGGCTCGGCGTACGATTTACCCATTGCGATTGGCTGCTTGGCTGCCACCAAACAGATCGCCTCGGAGTTGTTGGATCAGTTCATTCTGATGGGTGAGTTGTCACTTGACGGAAGTTTACGTCCCATCAAAGGTGCTTTGCCAATTGCCATTCAGGCTCGGAAAGAGCGTTTTAGGGGTATTATTCTGCCTAAGCAAAATGCCCGTGAAGCTGCTATTGTCAATGACCTGGAAGTATATGGCGTGGAAAACCTGCGCGAAGCCGCAGCATTTCTGGATGGAGAATTAAAGCTTGAGCCTGTTTTTGTAAATACAAGAGAAGAATTTTTCGAGCACCAAAATATCTACGAAGTTGATTTTTCAGATGTAAAAGGACAGGAAAATATAAAACGCGCCCTGGAACTTGCTGCTGCTGGTGGGCACAACGTCATTTTGATCGGTCCGCCCGGCGCCGGAAAAACCATGCTTGCCCGGCGTCTGTCAACCATTCTGCCGCCATTGAGTTTGCACGAAGCCTTGGAAACGACCAAAATCCACTCGGTTGCCGGGGTCTTGCCGCCTGATACTTCGCTCATAACCACCCGACCATTCCGGTCGCCACACCATACGATCAGCGATGTAGCGTTGGTGGGTGGCGGCACCCATCCAAATCCTGGTGAAATCTCCTTGGCGCACAACGGCGTTTTGTTTCTCGACGAATTGCCGGAATTCAAACGCACTGTGCTGGAAGTGCTTCGCCAGCCGATGGAGGAGCGACGCGTGACCATCTCCCGTGCCAAGAGCACGGTAGAATATCCCGCCGGGTTTATGCTCGTCGCTTCAATGAATCCCTGCCCTTGCGGTTATTACAACCATCCTGATAAAGAATGCGTCTGTGGTTCAGGCGTGGTCAAAAAATACCTGAGTAAAATCTCTGGTCCGCTGCTCGATCGTATTGATTTGCACGTGGAAGTGACGCCTGTAAGTTATGACGAGTTATCCAGTCAGGAGCGTCCTGCTGAAACCAGCGCCGATATTGCCGCCCGCGTGGTCAAAGCGCGCGAAATCCAGGCAGAACGTTTCAAAAACTTTAAGGATATTTATAATAATGCCCAGATGCCAAGCCGTCTCGTGCATGAAGTTTGCAAAGTGAACCAAGCCGGACTCACACTCATCAAAAAAGCGATGGAAAAACTGCAGCTTTCGGCGCGCGCCTATGACCGCATCCTGAAAGTTGCCCGTACTGCCGCCGATCTGGACAGCAGCGAAGACATCAAAATCGAACATTTGGCAGAAGCAATCCACTTCCGAAGTCTCGATCGGGAAGGATGGGCGGGTTGATTCGACTCCATCCATTTGACAAAAGTTTCTGATTTATAGACAAATCACCTGTTTAGGGGGTTGACCCGCATGGGTAATAACACCGAACTTACGATTTGAAATCACCCAATCATTATATTGACCACTACCCAACATTTGCAAGCTGCTTTCGGCAGAGAAGAAGAAGTACAAGTTATACAACGCTTTGCTGCGAAATGCAAGCAAGAAAAAAGCGGCGTACTACTTTTGGCAGCTATCCTGTCGGCGTTATTTCCGGCAGCTAAGCCGGTCTGCCGAAATGGCAGGCATTGGCGCTTATGACCCTTTTTACAAAGGAAGCGCCTGATATTTCAAGTGGTGTTATCACTTTGAGTGATGACATCACTGTCCCTTTTTTCTAAAAACCTTACCTTTACCGCCAAACGATAAGCATACCTTCCATGACTAAGACCATTATCTCTTACAATCTCAACGGTTTGCGTTCGGCGCTGAACAAAGGCTTTGCCGAATGGCTCGAAACGCACCAGTTTGACATCGTATGCGTACAGGAAACCAAAGCCCAGCGCGACCAGGTAGATCATGCGCCTTTTGAAAAACTGGGCTATCACGACTATTGGTACGCCGCAGAGAAAAAAGGGTACAGCGGCGTGGCAACTTTCACGAGGCAACAACCCGACCGCGTCATTGAAGGTTGTGGTATCCCCAAATACGATGCCGAAGGGCGCATCCTCCGCACCGACTTTGGCGACTGGACCCTCCTCAACTGCTATTTTCCATCGGGTACTACCGGCGAAGAACGACAGGGCGTGAAAATGAAATTTCTGGACGACTTTTACAATTGGGTGCAGGAATTGCGCCAAGAGCGTCCCAAATTGATTGTGGTAGGGGATTACAATATCGCGCATCAAGAAATTGACATTCACGATCCGAAAGGCAATAAGAAGTCTTCCGGCTTCCTCCCTGAAGAGCGCGCCTGGATGACCAAGTGGTTTGCCAGTGGGTTTACGGATGCGTTTCGTCATCTCCATCCCGATAAAATAGAATATAGTTGGTGGAGTTTTCGAGCCAACGCCCGCTCCAAAAACAAAGGCTGGCGCATTGATTATCAATCTGTTACCGACAATTTACGGGATAAACTCATTCGAGCTTATCATATTAGTGATGCTGCGCATTCCGACCATTGCCCGGTTTTTTTGGAAATTAATTTATAAAAAAATTACATTTTGAGTATTGAAAATCAAATTTTTACGATAAAAGAAACGGATATTGACACCGTTGTGGCGCTTTCACAGCAAATTCCGGAATTTGTCAATCCTCATAAAGCAGAAGAATACCGGAAGCGTTTGGCGGGTGTGCCGCACCTCGTGCTGGCAGCTTTTAAGGAGGATCAACCGATCGGATTCAAAGTCGGCTACGAACGGGAAGGAGATTTTTATTCCTGGATGGGCGGCGTGCTCCCTGGTTTCAGAAAAATAGGTATTGCCCAGGCTTTGGCGGATGCCCAGGAAATTTGGGCAAAAAAAAGCGGCTACCCGACGATTACCTTCAAAACGCGCAATAGTCACAAGGGAATGCTTATCTTCGCTTTGAAGAACGGTTTTGATATTATCGGTTTTGAACCCAAAGCAACCACCGCCTCGCACCGCATTCTGCTCCGCAAGCAGTTGTAAGCGCTTTCTCTCCCTTGGCATCTTGCTGAGTGGAAGCATCCTGCTTATTGCTCAGCCCAAAACTTTTTTTTGGGACTTGAAAAGTGGCATCACATTTGCCAATTGGCGCGGTCCTGCTGAGAAAATCGGCAATACCCGCATCCTGGAAACATTTGATTATCGGAGCGGATTTCACATTGCGCTCGGCGGCAACCTCGCCCTGAGCGAGCACACAGGTATTCAGGTAGAGCTGATGTACAATCAAAGAGGCGTGAAATATGAATTCAATGGTCAGTCTTACTGGTTTTTTTCTACCGATTCCGGCGCGTCGTTATTCAGCTTTGGAACGAAAAAAATCGAACTCGTCATCACGACTACCTATCTGGAAATGCCGATATTGTACTACATTCGCACAGCCCGCGTGGAACTTTCGGCAGGAATGGGCATGGGGTATCTCGCCAGAGCGAAGGGCGCAGGTATGCTTTTCTATAGCGGTCTTACCGAAAGCGGCACTGCGGTAGCTCCTTTCAAAGTGGTACTTAATTTTGATTATTTAAGGGATCCTTTGCAGCGGCAGCCAGCTTCCAATGGCTATTATCAAGTGCTTGATGGTCAACTTGTGGAAATTCCCTACGAAATCGGTGCGTATTACGAATCGAGTGGCGTTGCAAAACGTTCCTTCCATCAACTGGACGCTCACCTGATTGCCGGCATTTCTTTTTTTCTGAGTCAGGAGTTGTACGTTGGTTTGCGGATGAATTATGGTATAACCGATGTGACCAATAATCGACAGGATGTTGCCAAAACCCATATAGAGCCGGACAAAAACATTATTCTCAATGATGATTTCGATCGCCAGTTCGCTTTTCAGGCGTCGGTAGGACTGCGGTTTTAGAAGCACATTTTTATACCAATTTAAAAGTTGGAGGAACGATTATTTCCTCCCTTGATAAACAAGTAGTTCATTTTGGGCGAGTGTGGTTTATCCAACTGAAAACGGTATTAATCGCTGGTGTGCAAAATAAGAAGAGGCGTAGTCGCATGCAATACCATTTGTTTGGTAAGGCTGCGATGAAAAATATTTTCCAGAAAACCACGCTGAGCCGTGTTCATAATAATGAGATCCGACCGATGCGTTTCGGCGTATTCATTAAGCGCTCTCAGCACGTTGCTTGCCTTAATTTCGATCAAATTTACATTAATAAGGGGCTTCTGCACACGCGGAATCAGCTCATGTTTTCCATTGCTGAGTAAATATTCCTCGTTGGACCTTTTTTCCACGTGCACCAGATGAACTGCATTGGCAGCAAGCTCCATTCCGTCCACGATCTGTCGGATCAGCGCTCGGTCATTGACACTGTGTTCACTGGCATACACAACGGTTTTAAATCCTTTAAATTTTGCTTTTGGAGGGACGAGCAACACGGGGCAGCGAGCATGCTGGGCTACATGGGAGGATACGCTGCCAAACAAGCGCTCTAACCAATCGCCGTCGCCGGTTGTGCCCATTACCACGAGATCGAACTTCGCCGAATAATTGACAATTTCGTCAGCGGCAAAGCCAAAGTAAACTTCTTTATTTATTTTTTCGTGGGCGATTACTTTATCCTTGCGATTGGCAGGTGAAATATTTTCACCAATGAAAGCTTCCAATCGTTTTTTCGCAGCATTTTCTGATGCAGCGTCCCTTTTCCCTGCCAGGGGATTTTCGGGATCGAAATAAGGATGGTAGACATGTAGCAATGAGAGATGACCGTGGTATTGCTTTGCCATATCCAACGCAAAGTGAAAAGCGTTGGCTGCCGTATGCGAAAAATCAGTAGGCACTAGTATCTTTTTCATTGCCAGGAGTGGCTTATCCACATTTTTCAGCCAAAACTGAAGTTCCGGCACTTCAGGGACATATCCTTCACTTACAATATGCTGATTGATCAAAAGTGCCGGAGTTGCCAGAATCTGGTATTTGATAATATCCTCTACCTTCACCACTTCTTCAATTGAAGCTTCGACCGGAAGAGAGCGGAGCGCTGCCAGCAGATTTGCCTTCAGCGCCCGACTTTTCTTACAACCTATGCCCAGTATCTGGATATGAATCATTGGGCTACATTATTTTTGGCTCTCTATCACCTGATCAGCAGTAATCTGCTCCCCGGCTACTGCTTTGATGATGTCGAATGTGGTCAGAATACCTACTAATTCATCATTTTCGACAACCGGAATGGCATGAAAGCGATTTACCAGGAAAATCTCCAGTGCCACGCTGATACGATCATCCGGCGCTAATTTGGCAATTCCTTTAGTCATGATCTCTTCCGCTGTGTAAGCACGTAGGCGCGCTTCGTCCACAAACCGGTCTTCTTCATTTCGTGTAAAGCCCCGCATGAAGTGCAGGAAGTCCGTTTTACTAATGATTCCGATGATATTCTTGTAGCGCACTACCGGAATATGATGGATTGGGTTTTTTTCAAATATCTCCTTCACGTCCTTAAGCTTATCGCCAGGATTGACCGTGATGAGCTTTGTTGTCATAATCGTTTTTACAGGTGCAAGGATGTTCATAATCATTTAAATTTAGGATTGATAGAATTGTATCTGTGACAAAAATCAGGAAAATCAGCAAGAAAACGAGATGATATACATCAACAGGCGTTATGATTTTCATCAGTCTGAACGAAAAATCCAAGAAATTCATTGGATAAATTCATTCAAAAATAATGACCTTTTTACGCCCGGTTAACAAGATTTGAATTTCTTTGTGCTTATCAAAATAAATACCATCCAATGAAAATCTTCCGTTTTACTGCTTTGTTCTTCCTGATGTGCCAATTGTTGCAAGCCCAGCAAAATGGCGCAACGCTGATGCACAACGATCGCGTGATTGCCCGGAGCAATCCCAATACTTTCAATCCCAATTGGGCGCCCTTCTATCATGGCGTGGCTTCGGGCGACCCATTGCAAGATCGGGTCGTCATTTGGACGCGCGTAACGCCTGAAAGCATGGATGGCGCTGACATAGAGGTAAAATGGCGCATGTCAACCGACGCCGCCCTGTCGAATGTGGTGAAAGATGGCATTTTTACAACAGATGCGAACAGAGATTATACCGTAAAAGTGGACGTCGTTGGCTTGCTGCCAGGGACAACCTACTATTTTGAATTTGAAGCTTTTGGGAGAAAATCATTGGTTGGCAGAACAAAAACTGCTCCCACTGGAAACCAGCCGCAGCATCTGAAATTGGCGGTGATATCCTGTAGCAATTACCAAGCTGGGTATTTCAATGTATATCAACGCATTGCCGAATACAACGACCTCGATGCCGTGATTCACCTCGGCGACTACATCTACGAATACGGCGACCGAGGCTATGGCGACAGCACCGTTGCCGCCAATCGTCCCCTGGAGCCGCCAACAGAAATTCTTTCTCTCGAAGATTACCGTACGCGCTATTCTACTTATCGCCTCGATACAAGTTTGATTCGCGCACATCAGCAGCATCCGTTTATCACGGTATGGGACGACCACGAAAGTGCCAATGATGCTTTCAAAGATGGAGCAGAAAACCACAACGAAAGAGAAGGCGATTGGGAAGCGCGCAAAGCCGTTGCCAAAAAGGTTTATTTCGAATGGATGCCCATCCGCGACAACGACGCGCGCAGCGTTTACCGCAAAATCAGCTACGGAGATCTGTTGGATCTTCTAATGCTCGATACCCGGCTCGAAGGTCGGGAGGTGCAATTGCAAAGCATATCTGACCCGGAATTGGCCGACCCCGATCGCACCATTCTGGGTAGTGCTCAGAAGCAATGGCTCCTGGATCAGTTAAAAAATTCTACCGCCCGCTGGAGAGTCATCGGTCAGCAGGTAATGTTCTCCGAATTGAACGTAGGCTGGGCAGCGCTGGCAGACACGTCTTTTTCTTATGAAGCATTGGAAAGCACTTTTCTCGACATCTGGGATGGCTATCCTGCAGAGCGTACGCAAATCATTGATTTTGTCAAGCAAAACAACATTAATAATCTGATTATCCTAACCGGTGATGTACATGCTGCTTTCGCGTTCGACGTAGCCGACAAGCCGGTAAATGTAACTTTCCAAACGTTGCCGATTGTGGGCAGCGCGCCTTTCTATTCACCAAGCGCCAACTACAACGCTACCACCGGCGAGGGTGCAGTAGCGGTAGAATTTGTGACGCCAAGCGTAACTTCCGCTAATTTTGATGAAAATCTCGACCTGGCTTCTGCGCAGCTATTCCAGTCGCAGATTAACAAACCAATAGAACCGGTGCCTGGGCTAATCAATCTTGGCAATCCTAATCCGCACATGAAGTACGTGGATCTCATCCGCCATGGCTATTTTATTCTGGATGTAAAACCAGACAGCGCCCAGGCAAATTGGTACTATTCGCCTATTCTGGAAGTTTCACCGGAGGAGCAATTTGATGCGGCTTTTTATACGAAATACGGCGAGAATCGACTCCAAAAAGCTGCTTCAGCAAGCGCCCCAAAAGCAATACAAGATGAACCGGCGCCGAGCGACCCACTGAATACAACCGATGTAAGCGATTTCTCTAAAGAGGAGAAATTTGCGATCCTGAGCATTTATCCGAATCCATTTGAACAAACCAACAAATTACATTACGCATTGTCGGCGCCCGCACAGATTAATATCAGCCTGTATGACCACAAAGGCTCTTTAGTAAATGTTTTGTTGAATCAACGCATGCAAGCGGGCATTTTTTCTTTGCAATTGAACGCCAGTGACCTGGCAAACGGCATTTATTTTTACAAGATCCAGGTGGATGACAAATTATATAACGCGAAGGTGATCGTTTCCAAGTAAAATATTTGGACAATCAGCATTATCTGTTTGTCTTTTTTATTATCGGCAATTTGTATGGAAGAGTAAGGCTTTTGAGTCTTACTCTTTTTTATGCTGCCGATTTCCCTATTTGGTGATCCAGTTTTTGTTTGTGCCGTTCTTTGAGGACATTATTGATCCAATTGGGAATAACAATAACACCTATAAAAAGATAAGAATAGTAGGTAAGCAAACGCCAGAAGGTAGAAATGACGGTTGCAATGGTCGGGTTGACTATATAATCTTTCAAAAAACCACCGAAAAGTAATTCGATTACGCCGGCGCCGCCGGGCGTAGGGCTGAAAAGGAAAATCAAGAACATCGCTTCTAAGCGGGCATATAGTTCGAATTGTGTCCCGAAGTCCAACGGAAGAGTATCCACAAAAGCGATGATGCAGCTATTCAAAATCAGGAAACGGAGCGTCCAGATAATAAAGGTAGAAAAAACAGCCATAAAGTGGAAGCGAAAGCCCTGCTCTTTCAACTCTTTTGAAGCTACGATCATATCGTTGCCCAGTTTGATGGCGCCGCGATGATAGCGCCGTAGCAATGGCAACCGCGTAAAAAATGCCAGAATACGCTTGAGCTGACCTGGATTGATAAAAATGCCATAGAAAAAAAACAAGGTGTAAGATGTCATCACCAGATAGGCGGTCGCAAAGTAAAACGCCCAGCCTCCGGCATCGCCGATATACGCAGCATCAGGTCGAAGGATGGTTACACCGAACAGAGCGTACAAAATTGGAATGGTAACGATAAAAAACAATCCATCCAACGCGATGGTATATAGCACGATCATGGTCGTTTTGGCGACCGCCAGTTTTTCCTGCGCCAGGATAAAAAAAGCTACCGTGGAGCCGCCCACTGCCGAAGGAGATACCGCCGACGCAAACTCCCAAATGGCGATTAATTCTATGGATTTCCACCAGCTGAATGCGCCGTTGGAGAGAATGCGCAACCGTGCTGAATACGCCAGATGCCACGTCAGGAAGGTCAATATGGCAATGCCCATCCAGAAAAAAGTATATTTCGTCCATTCAATGTTAGCAAACTCCTGTGGGTCGAATCGCCGCCATAGCAAATATCCAACAGTGCCTACGCCTATCAAAATCGGAAAAATCACCCGCGATGTGCTCATGGATTTGAGTACATGATGGTACTCTTTATGAAACGGATCTGTTTGGTTGGGCTTTTTTACTGACATGTAACGTATTGGTATTCAGATTTTGCAATCAGATTCAATTTCAACAAAAATAGCGATCTGAAGTTTGGCAATGCTTTAGCCGTTTCGGCAATTCGCCATTTATATTCATCGTTCTGTTCGCCTGTCCAAAATCAAATTCTTTTTCAAAAAAACGCAAAGTTAACACAAAAATATTAGTGACTTTTTAAAACCTTATTCGTCAAAAAAATAAATTAAGCAAATTTCTTTTTAT
>CAZQTF010000034.1:0-22574 GCA_964596135.1 uncultured Saprospiraceae bacterium
CGGCCGTTCTGTGTGGTTTCGATGGGCGAAAGCGTCAGCTTGGTGTAGCCGCGCCCGGCTAGCCCTGGCGTACAGGTGTCAATCGGGAAAAAATTGCTACCCTCGCGCCGCCAGATTGTGAAGCCCAGAAAAATACTTTCGGAGACTTCTTCACAAGCATAGGGTTGTAACCAGGTAATTTCTGATTGCCCGGAGCCAGGTGTGACATCCACATCTTCCGGCGGCGGTCCCACTACTTTGATGCGTATGGTTTTCAAAGTTGCTAAACCAATACCATTGGTTAGATTAAAATTGTCTACAGCTCTAAATACAACCGAATAATATTGGTCGGAAATATGATTGCAATCGGTTTGCCAACGGAAGATTTTCATTTCAGGATCATCGCGGAAAGTGCTGTCATTGGGAAGAAAAACCGCCGGATTGGTTGGCACTTCAAACGGACCGCCCAACGCGGTAAGTCGTACTTTCTGATTGGTTTCCTCAATTGGCGCGGTAGCTCTTACTTCAATCTCGACTAATTCGCCAGCGATAACACAAATTTCTTCGATCGAGGTTTCTACGGCCGGAGGTTCATTATTGCAATCCTCGATTAATATCTGCATATCCCGAATGATCGTGTCAATTGGAATGCCATCGCGGTATTCTACAATGATAATCGCCAGGTTGTATTCACCGGCGCGTTGGGGTGCATCCCACATGATATCTCCGGTAATATTATTGATTGTTAATTGATTATCAGGGCCGGGATTGATCATATTCGGAAAAACATAATTCGGCACGAAAAGCCTGGCATCTTGCAGTGGTATCGTAAAATGATAGGACAAGCTGTCGCCATCGAGATCGAAAGCATTGGGGTTATGTGTGAAAACCTTTCCCACACAGCCAATATCAATCGGCGGCTGCAGCAGCACCGGGGTATTGTTGCAACCCTGAAACTGCGGATTGGGGAAGGTGTATGTCGTTTGGATATGAAAGCGAATCTGTTCCGAATTCGGGAAATTCACATTCAAAATGCCGCCGTTGCGATTGGGGTCATTCATCGAAATGACGTAGGTACCTCGAGAAGGATAGGTGTGGAAAGCGATGTAAATATTGTATTTTGTGTCATTTTCTAGCAGTTCGCCTTTTCGAGGGTTGCCCGGGCCATTGGCCCGAGGCACTACCTGGCAAAAACCGTCACCCCAGCATACGGTCACGGAATCGCGGTCAGCCATTACGCTGCTGGCTTTGGTATAAGTCACAATCGTTGCTTTCACCGTTAGGCTTTCATTACAATCACCGACTTGCTCAATGGAAATTTCACCGGCGCGGTTGTGCGTTGCCCAGAGCTGGATTGCGAAAAAAGACAGAAAGATAAGTAAAATAATGCTTTTAAAACGGGAGTAGATTGCTGACATATAGCTCAACGTTGAAATAAAATAATAGCGCTTTTATCCTACAAGTTAGTCAATTGCCGCGAAACGGATTGTACACTGCCTAACAAAACTGTACATTTCAACGATTATTGCCGGAAAATAGTTTTAGACAACAGGGTGGAGAGTGGTGAGGCAACGCCGCAGCGCCAAGTGCCAGTGCGAAATTTCCAATCCGAAGGTGTTTTTAATTCTGGCTTTGTTGAGCACGCTGTACGGCGGGCGCCGGGCAGGAGTAGGATATTCTCTGGTTTCGATGGGCACTACGTGGCAGTCCATTTGCTCGATCTCAAAAATCGCCAGCGCAAAATCGTACCAGCTGCATACGCCTTCGTTGCTGTAATGATACACGCCACGCAGGAGCGAGCAATCTACTTCTTGATCTTCCACCTTTGAAATAATTTCCAATACAGCTTTCGCCAAGTCGCGTGCATACGTAGGCGTGCCTACTTGATCGAAAACTACACGCAATTCTGGTCGCTCGGCGCCCAGGCGCAGCATGGTTTTTACAAAATTATGCCCAAAACTCGAGTAAACCCAGGAGGTGCGGATGATCATAGTATTTGCGCAGACAGCCTGAGCCGCCAATTCTCCGGCTAATTTGGTTTTGGCGTACACGCTCTGCGGATTGGTGGGGTCGTCTTCCTTGAAAGGTGTATTCTGCGTATTGTGATACACATAATCGGTGGAAAAATGGATCAGCGCAGCACCTGTATTTTCGCAGGCTTCCGCCAGATTTTTTACACCCTCTACATTGATTTGATTTGCCAGGTTAGGTTCACTTTCGGCTTTATCCACGGCGGTGTAGGCGGCACAATTGATACAATAATCAAATTTTTGTAAATGGAAAAGGTTATCAATCAGTGTTTTATCTGTAATATCCAACTCGTTTCGGCTGACAAAATGGAATTGAAAATCCGGAAATTGTGCTGCAAGAAATTGTAATTCCTGCCCGATTTGACCGGAAGCGCCGGTGACCAGAATGTGGGTCATATCATCAGTTTTGATTTTGACCACAAATATTGCAGAATCATTTTATAAATTGTTCATACAACAATGCTGCCAGTATTAATAAAATCGGCGTCAAATAAAATGGCAGCAATGTTTTGGATCGCATGATTTTGAAAATACTGTCCACGCTTTCGTTATAGCGGTGCGGGTTCAGTTCGTACAATCCGGTCAGATTGCCTTCGCGGCGTAGTTTCACCACTTCTTCGTACATCTTGCGAAACTTACGCTCTGCCTGCAGGAAAAAACCATCGAGATACCAGAAAACTGCAATCGGAATAAGCAAAATAAATAACAATTGCGGATCGCTGAAGAGTTTTTCGCGCTCAAAAGCGATGATAAACGAGATGATCCCGATCATCCACGCACGCACCTGAAAGGAATTGTTCGCCATTCGGTTGATGATGCCCTGGATCATATCCAGTTCTTTATGGATAATGTCCTGATTTTTCTGGATAAAGTCGAGGTTGTAATTGGCTGCCATATTACAAAAATAAGAAAAATCATATCAAATGTGCACCAAAATCAGGTAGTGTGCGGTCTTTCTCAGAAAGAATTACCTGGTCTAATTCAATTTCCCAATCAATATTCAGCGTCGGATCATCCCAGCGGATGCCGCCTTCATGGGCTTTGGAGTAAAAATGATCGCATTTATAAAAAAATTCGGCCGTCTCGCTGAGCACCACGTAGCCATGCGCAAAGCCGCGCGGCACAAAGAGTTGGCGTTTATTCTCGGCGCTCAGTCGGATACCGTACCAATGGCCGTAGGTGGGCGAATGTTCCCGAATGTCTACTGCTATGTCCAGCACTTCACCGTGAATCACGCGCACAAGTTTCGCTTGCGCAAATGGTTCGATCTGGTAGTGTAAGCCCCGCAGTACGCCGTAGGTGGAGCGCGCCTGATTGTCCTGTACAAATTGAGCAGTGATGCCCGCTTCGCGAAAGGTATGGGCATTGTAAGCCTCGTAGAAGTAGCCGCGTTCGTCGGTCCAAACTTTGGGTTCAAATACTTTCAGGTCGGGAATTCCGGTGTCTAAAAATGGCATTTCAGAAGTACGATTTATGAGGTACGAAGTACGATTTACGAAGTGAGAAGTGGGATGTTTTTTCCATAAAAATCAACATATCACCACCTCATTTCTGTCTGAAAAAGATTTCAATCGGCACGCCGGTAAATTTAAAGTTTTTACGCAATTGATTCTCCAGATAGTTCTTATAATTTTCCTTCACGTGCTTGGGGTGATTGCAAAAGAAGGCAAACGCCGGATAGTACAATGGCAACTGCGTCACATATTTAATTTTGATAAACTTACCCCGGTGCGCCGGCGGCGGGTAGCGCTCGATGGCTTCGAGCATCACATCGTTGAGTTGGGAAGTTTTGATCTTGCGGATACGGTTTTCATGCACTTCCAGCGCCGCTTCGATGGCTTTGAAAATACGTTGTTTTTCTACTACCGAAATAAATAAAATTGGTACATCGTCAAATGGAGAGACGCGTTCCCGGATTTCTTTTTCTACGTCGCGGGCGGTGTTGGTTTCTTTTTCGACCAAATCCCATTTATTCACCAGGATCACAATGCCTTTGTGCCGTCTTTGCGCCAGCCGAAAAATGCTCATATCCTGAGCTTCTATGCCGGTTTGGGCATCAATCATCAGCAACACCACATCGCAGTCTTCAATGGCTTTGATGGCGCGCATAACCGAGTAGAATTCAAGATTTTCGTGAACCCGTGACTTTTTGCGGATACCCGCCGTATCGAGGATGATAAATTCCTTGCCAAACTTATTATACTTGGTATGAATGGTGTCGCGGGTAGTACCGGCAATATCGGTTACAATGTTGCGTTCTTCGCCCAGCAGGGCATTCAAAAGCGAGGATTTTCCAACGTTTGGCTGTCCGACAATGGCAAATTTGGGTAGATCTGAATCTACCGGCGGCTCCTCGGTGATGTGCTCGGCTACAGCATCGAGCAGATCGCCCGTGCCGCTACCGGTAAGCGAAGAAATGAAATAAGCTTCGTCAAAACCCAGGCTCCAGAACTCATTCGCTTCCATCACCCGCTGGGAATTGTCAGCTTTGTTGACGACCAGAATGACATGTTTTTTAGAACGACGCAACATATCCGCCACTTCTTCGTCGAGATCGGTGATACCGGTGGTCACGTCGGTCATAAACAAAATAACCGAAGCCTCCTCCAGCGCAATTTTGACCTGAGAGCGAATAGCCGCTTCAAACACATCGTCCGAACCTTCCACGAAGCCACCGGTGTCCACAACGGTGAAGGTTTTGCCGTTCCAGAAAGTAGTGCCATACTGGCGATCGCGCGTTACGCCGGGCGTATCGTCAATGATCGCCTGCCGCTCGCCGATGAGTCGGTTGAAAAGTGTGGATTTTCCTACATTTGGTCGCCCTACAATGGCTACAATATTTCCCATTTCCAATGATCGAAGTTTAATATCCAGATTTTGGGGGCTGGATTTGACGAAAAGGCCGCGAAGTTACACAATTTCAGCGGTTTCTGCAAAGGTACGGATAGTTTTGATTTCGAAAACAGTCAGAAGCCAGCTTTACTCCTGGTACCCGAATTTACGCAGCATCTGTTCGTCGTCGCGCCAGTTTTCACGCACTTTCACATGCAATTCGAGGAACACCTTTCGGTCGAGAAAAGTTTCTATGGCTTTGCGGGCTTCGGTGCCAAGGCGTTTGATCGCTTCACCGTTTTTGCCGATGAGAATGGCTTTTTGGGTTTTGCGGGCAACGTAAATGACGGCGCTGATGCGCGCTAATGGTTCTCCGGTCTTTGTGGCAGTATCCTTGAATGACTCAATATCCACTTCACAAGAGTAAGGAATTTCCTGTTCGTATTGTTCCAGAATTTTTTCGCGGATGATTTCGCTGGCAAAAAAACGCTCGGTACGGTCGGTCAATTGATCTTTCGGGAAATACGCTGGCCCTTCGGGCAGGTATTCGATGATCAGGCGGAGCAATTCTTCTGTTCCTTGCTGATGCAGGGCAGAAACGGGTAGGATCTTCACAACGGGAAGGCGATGTTTCCAGGTTTCGATCAGTGTCAGTATTGCTTCCGGCGTCGAGAGGTCTATTTTGTTGATAATCAGCAATAAAGGTACTTCCATTGACTTCAGGCGGGTAATGACCGGATCGTCGTCTTCATATTTTTCGCCAGGTTCGGTGACAAACAACATCACATCGGCATCTTCAAAAGTAGAATAGGCAAAGCGATTCATCATTTCCTGCATTTTGTAAGCCGGTTTTCTGATCATGCCTGGTGTATCGGAAAATACGATCTGGAAATCATCGCCGCTCAGAATGCCAAAGATGCGGTGGCGCGTAGTTTGGGGCTTGTTGGTGATGATAGACATTCGTTCGCCGACCAGCGCATTTAATAGGGTGGACTTGCCAACATTGGGTCTTCCAATGATATTTACAAAACCGGATTTGTGCATCGCTTCTTTGATCTGAAGAACTTTTTACAAAGATAAAAAAGCAATAGAACTTGCTTTGGAAAGCACTTGTAAATTTGAATGGAGGAGTTGAAAGTTAGATAAAAAAAACTCCTACATCTGGGGAGGCAAAATCGGATGTAGGAGCATCAACATACTATGAGAAAACTACACGCCACAAATTAACGCATTCGCGGGGCAACAAAAAAGCGGTATTTAGGCTATGGCAAAACAAGGGGTTGATATGGTGGTTCTGGCTTAGAATGTGGAAACGGCAATCAAAAGACAGATGGAGGTAAAAGATAAATAAATGGAAATCAATAGAATAAAAAATCCTACACCTCAGAAGGGCCAGGGTGTAGGACGAATCAAACATACTATGAGAAAACTTACCACAAATATAATACTCCAGAAATCAGCAATGAGGGTGATTTATGTAATGGTGTGCCGAATGCCGGAAGTGGTTCTTTTTTCTTAGAAAACGGGAAAGAAGAATGATGCAATAATTCAATTGAACAGGGAACGGTTGAATCCCGTGAGTAAACGGAAGAAAACCTGCGTCCGGGTTTTATTGGACGCAGGCGGAAAACAAACATACTATGAGAAAACTTCCGCAAAGATATGCGGAATTATTTGTATTAAAAAATAAAATAATATATTGCTTTAAAAGTTGGTTATCAGTATTTTTTAAAAAAGATTTCATTTAATCTGAATTTCCATGATCGGAATTTTGATTTCCACCCGTGTGCCGCATGGCTCACCGGTTTTAGGATGTTTCAGGTCAATTGTGTTCACAAACACCTGTTTACCTTTGGCATTATGCAAAATTTGCAATCGTTTTTCGGTAATGTTAGTGCCTTTGGAGCGATGATTTTGATACATAGGATCTTGCAGGCGTATTTGCCGTGCCTTTTCACGCCCAATGCCGTTGTCTTCCACTACACATAAAATGGTATCGTCGTCAAAAAGGGAAAACTCAACGCGAATGATACCGTTGGTTTTGGTACGCAAGCCGTGCTCAATGGCATTTTCTACATAAGGTTGAACGATCATAGTTGGAACACCGAGGATGTCTTCCTCAATTTCATCGTCAATAATGATCTCGTATTTCAGGCGCCCTTCAAAGCGCAGTTTTTCATTGATGAAGAGATAATCCTCGAGAAAGGCAATTTCTTTTTCCAGCGAAATGATTTCAAGATCAGAATAATCAAGACTTTGGCGCATCAGTTGGGCAAACTTTGCCAGGTACTTAGCTGCTGAAGTGATTTCGTTGGAAGTGATATAATTCTGAATGGAATTGAGCGCATTGTACATAAAGTGCGGATTCATCTGCGCGCGCAACGCCTTGAGTTGTAGCTTCGTCGCTTGCAGTCGCAGCAATTCCGCTTCTTGTTTTTTCTTTTCGGCTTCGTACTTGATCTCCAGTTCCAGTTGTTTTCGTTTTTCTATTTGCTCCAGATACTGCTCTTCCATACGGCTGTGGAGCACTTGGTATTCGTAGGCGTTTTTATAATCCTCCAGTTCGGCATAAAGGGTGGCAAGGTCTTTGCAAACGTTGGACAACTGCTTGTAATCTTCGATATCGTGAGCATAATCAAACGCGTGTTCGTAATGCTGCATGGCGGTTTGCAGGTCGCCTAACTCAGCGTACAATCGTCCTCGCCACGCTTCGATGTTGGAAAAATTGTAATAATCCTGCTCGGATTTCTCTTTGTAAAGCCTTTCGGCAAGGTCAAACAACTCCAGTGCTTCTTCGTACTGCTTTTTTTCGAGGTAGCAATAACCGAGGTTGGCGTAGGCGCTGGCGCGCGCTTGCTGGCTGATATCATCGGCAACATCAATGGCTTTGCGGAAGTAGCATTCGGCGTTTTCGTAGTCGCTCAGCGCCATATAACCATTGCCGATGTTGAGGTAGTGCCATGACAGACGAGTGCGCATGCCCATTGCTTCGCACATATCCAGCACTTTCAGATAAGCTCGGACGCTTTTTTCCTGGTCGTCGTTGCGCTCGTATATTTTGCCCAAACCGCTGTGAATCAGGGTAAGAAAATACTGATCCTTTAGTTCCAGCGGCATTTGCAGCCGGTTGATTTTTTTATCGGCTTCCAGAAGCAATTCGATGGCTTTGGAGTAATTGGAGTAGTATAGATTCATGTACCCTTCCCGGCAGATGATTCGAGCCATGAGCCGGTCGTCGGGAAAATTTTTGAGCAGCCGGGCGGCTTTGTTTAAATATTCCGATGCATCGTCCAGATTTTCGAGGTTCATGCAGGTGCCGGCGTAATCAATATAGGCTTCTGCGAGTTGCTTGGCGGTGCCGCGCTCTTCCAGCAGTTCGATGGCTTCTAGGAAGTGCTTTTCAGCTTCGTGGTAGTTGTAGAGCTGGTTTTCGATGGTTGCCGTATTGAGGTGATAATTGAGCCGGAAATCGGGGTTGTCTTCGGAGGAAAGCAATCGCAACTGTTGAGCCAGCAGCTCTTTGGCGCGGGTGATGTTGGTAAATGCATAGTAGCTGGCCAGTTGGTCAACGGTGAGCAGTCGTTGCAGGGCGTCTTTTTGGCGAGGCAGCCGCTGCTCCAGTTGATGGATACTGAGTTGTGTTGTCGCTGTTGAAGTCATAATGATGTAAAAATACAAAAGGACTACATCCATTCAATGAATGTAGTCCTCCCATGCTTCGAATTTTCTCATGAATTACTGCGGTAAAATGCCACCACAGCCATTGTTGTGCTTCTTTTTGTCTTTATCTTTACCGCCGGTAATTTTGTTCATGTCTCCTTTTGGGATTGGCTTTAAGCTTTTTTCTTTTTTGATTTCGTCAAGGTTTTTTTTTGTTTTTCCCATAGCATACTTTGTTTAGCGTACACGGGATGTGTCCTTTTTGATGAAGATGCTTAAATTTTCGCACATAAAGGTACGAAATAATTCCGGTGGATAAAACCATTTGGACAAACCGCCGTCACATTTTTTATTAACAAATAAGTGCCAAAATTGATAATTGTTTATTCTAAATTGAATATTGTTCAATTTTTAAATAATTGGAGATCAGTTATTAGCAATAAAGATAAACAATTTTACAGCCCTTCCTGGAGCTTGCGCATCTGTTCCATAAAGGCTGGTCGGCGTCGGCGCGACACCTCAATTTTCATGTTGTCGTCCATAATGAGATAGCCACCATCCCCTTTTACAAACTTGCGCATGTAGTTCAGGTTAATGACGTGTCGCTTGTGTACCCGATAAAAATTGAAGGGAGCCAGCAGGTCTTCATATGACTTAATCGTTTTGGAAGCCGTGATGCGTTCGCCGCTGTGCAGGTAGATGTGGGTGTAATTGTCTTCCGCCTCGAAGCGCACGATGTCCCGGATATTCACAAAATAAATACCATCCAGGGCAAAGATGCTCAGTTTGGTGAAGGCATTCGGGTTGTTGTAGTAATTACTGAAAACGTCTAAGCGTTTGTCAATCTGATTGTCTTGTTTGGGGCGAATCCGCGCTACCGCATCGCGCAGCGCATCGGGGTCAATTGGCTTGAGGATGTAGCCGATCGAGCTGTATTCGCAGGCTTTGATGGCATATTCTTCGTAAGCCGTCACAAAAATGATCTCAAAATTGACCGGGCGAATCTGATTCAACAACTGGAAAATTAGCCCGTCGGGCAGGCTGATGTCAAGGAATGCAACATCGGGCTTGACTGCCGGGTCGGAAAACAACTCCAATCCCTCCTCTAGGCTGGTGGCTTCGCCAATAAGTTCTACCTCTTCGCAATACTGCTCCAGCAGATTTTTCAGGTTGTTCAGCCCTTTGATTTCATCTTCTACGATTACTGCCTTTATCACCGTCTTTAGGATTTAGATGATTTTGCCCACGTCAGGCAAAAATAAATTAAAAAATTCAAAATATGAAGAAAAATATAAATTATTAACGCCGTTTTTTGTTGCCAGTATCAGCAACGAATCAGGTGCCTCGCACTTTGGTAGTTGCCAGAATTCTTCTCACGCTGTATTTGCCGGTGCCGTTTGCCCATATCATCAACAAGCCACCTACAATCGCCATATTTTTGGAAAATAAAATCGCCTGCAGGCGTCGCTCCGGCTCCGGGTCATTCCAAAACGAGTGCACAATAAAGGTAACGGGAATCCAGTACAAAAGTAACAGCACAGCGCCAAAACGTGCGCGGTAGCCGAATAATACCATTAAGCCACCCAAAATTAACAAAAAAATTCCGCCGAAAAGTAATGAATCCTGGTTCCAGGTAAGTCCGTAAGCGGTCATTTTGGCTTTAGTGGCTTTAAAATAAAAAATGGAATCGTAAGCATCGTACAAAAAAATGAATGACAATAAAATACGCCCTATTAAATCACCTATGCTCTTCATGCGACTTTTGTCGTTATTGAGTTTAAAATAATTGCAAGCTACAAAAAAATCGCGACAGCCCTTGCGACATTTTGTCCGTCCATTGCTGCGGAAACGATACCTCCGGCGTAGCCTGCGCCCTCGCCGCACGGAAACAATCCCTGCAGTTGTGGGTGCATAAACGTATCGCGGTCGCGCGGAATGCGAATGGGCGAACTGGTGCGGCTTTCGGTGCCAATGACGTTGGCTTCTTCGGTATAATAGCCTCGCATTTTTTCGCCAAATTCCTGCACCCCTTTTTGGAGTTTTTGATAAATAAAATTGGGTAATAATTCATGTAGCGGTGCCGAAATCAAGCCGGGAATATAGGATGAATCGGGTAGGGTAGCGGAGACTTTACCGCTGACAAAGTCGGTTAGCCGCTGCGCCGGCGCCTTTTGGCTGCCATCGCCGAAGTTAAACATTGCCTGTTCGACGCTCCGTTGAAATTTCAAACCTGCAAAAACGCCATATTTTGCAAATGGTCGCAAATCTTCTGCTTCTACGGCGACCACCGTGCCGGAATTGGCGAAAGCCGAATCGCGCCGCGACATGGACATGCCGTTTACCACAATCTCTCCCGGAGCAGTTGCCGCCGGTACGACCAAGCCGCCAGGGCACATACAAAACGAGAAGACGCCCCGACCATCCACCTGGCAAACAAGTTTGTAGCTCGACGCCGGCAAGTACTCATCGCGCGGTGATTGGTGATACTGGATTTTATCAATCAACTGCTGGGAATGTTCGATGCGTACGCCTAGGGCGAAGGGTTTGGCTTCGATCGGGACATTTCTGTAGTGCAGCAATTCGTAAATATCGCGTGCGGAGTGCCCGGTGGCTAAAATAACAGCGTTTGCCAGATACTCGTCTTTGTCGTTGACAATGACGCCTTTCATTTGACTATTTTGTATAATGAAATCTGTTACATAGCTGTCAAAATGAATTTCACCACCGTATTGAAGGATAGTTTCGCGGATGTTGGCAACGATGTTGGGCAATTTGTTCGACCCGATGTGTGGGTGCGCATCCACCAAGATGTCGGAACTGGCGCCATGTTCGACCAAAAGCTTTAGTACTTTGTAAATATCGCCCCGCTTGTGCGAGCGGGTGTAAAGTTTGCCATCGGAATAGGTGCCTGCCCCGCCTTCGCCGTAGCAATAGTTGGAATGCGGATTGACGATGCCAAATTGCTGGATCGCCCGCAAATCGCGCCGCCGTGTCCGCACGTCTTTCCCACGATCGAAAATGATCGGCTTGATTCCCAACTCGATGAGTTCCAGCGCTGCGAAATAACCACCGGGACCAGCGCCCACGATGATTGCCTTTTTTTGGCCGTTCACAGGCTGCCATCCCGCCAGAATCGCTGGCTCTGGCTGATATGCTTCGCCAAGGTACACCTCGACTTTCAACAGGAAAAATGGCTGCCGGCCACGTGCATCAATAGATCGCCGTACAACGCGCACGTCCATGATGTCGCTCTCTTTTACCTGACACTGTTGCGCTGCGCGTTGCCAGATCACCTGCTCAATGGCTGTTTCTTTGGGCAGCAACTTGAGCTCGATTTCTTTTATCATTTTATTTTTTAAGCCTTGAACGAAAACTTAGGGGCAATCCGGTCGGTATTGCGGATCATCCTGCATCCCCGTTTTAAAATACCTTTTTCCGTTCAAAAAAGTTTTACCATCCTCATTAGAAAGAGTGTATGTTCGAATGTCGCCGTTGTCAAAGATCAGTTTTAAAGCTGCGCCACCACTTCCATCGCCGGTGACTTCCCATTTGCCGGTGCCGGTGCCATTGCCTGCGCTGTAGCCGGAGGCGCCGCCGGTGTCAATCGTTACGCTGGAATTGCTGCTATATTTGAAGTAACCCGCTGCACAAAGATGGATTTCTTCCTGATCGTTGATGCCGCCGTAGCTGCCGTTTCCGACAGAATTATAAGAACTCAGATACGTTAATTTTACATTTTTTAATGATTCGCGCCATTCATTTACCACCGGTGGAATGACGGCTTTAGAAAATTTTACACTTTTGGCAAAACCCAGCGCCAGCTCGCGGTAGCGTGCCGAATACACATCCGCAGTGGTCATTGCCATAATTGTCAACCCGCTACCGTATGGATTTACCAACGAAGCGATATATGCTTTTGCCGGAGAACCCTGAATAGAACCTTCAAATATTGCGCCTACGCCATTCGTCCCGATGTTTTCATACGCTCCGGTTCGCGAAAGAAAAAAGCCCTCTTCGTTCAGCCCTTTATCGGCTTCTTCTTTTAGTTGTTGCACAGTAGAATAGGCGTGTTCCATGACAAGCATCAAACCGGTTTCGGTGTTGGAGCCAAGCACAAGTACATTTTCAGAAACCTGCCCCAACCAGCCATCGGGAATAGTAAAGCTGACACCCGCATATGGATTATCAATTTTTCCGCTCACCTGGGCGGATGCAGATACAAAACTCATCAGCAATAGCGCAATGAATGAGGCGTTGGTTTTCATTTTGTGAAATAATTAAATGATATAGTAATACAACAATAAATGATCCACTTAAAATTCTATCCGCCACTACCTTTGGTAATTGTATCTTTTTTTTGCTCTGCTGCCGGCAGTGCCCAGCTATTGGCGCCCTCGGGTCGCATTTTTTCAGGAATAAAAACGCGTACTGTCACCTCTTCCCGGCTTTCTCTTTTGGAAGTGCCAATCGGGCTACGTACTTTGTCCTTTGAGGTCAAAAGCAAAGTTTTACCTTCGAGTTTAGCTTCCACCGTATATCTGCCTTCGTCAATAAAATGCTTCAAAATACCCTCTGAAGCGTTATACAAACTGACTTTTGTTTCAATCATCACCGCATCGCCAACCCAGGGTTCAACGGCAAACTCACCAAACAAATCCAGTCGCACTGTAGTGGCTGTGTCCAACTGAAAGGTCTGATGAAGGTACTTTTGGTTTTGTGAAAAACCCGAAACCAAAGACACCATAAGAAACATAAATGGGTAAACTCTTTTCATCCGCCATTTTTCCCACTATAACGATGAATTAATCGCGGTGTTGTTGGCGTATCCTGCGATTTTCACCGTTACATTTTGCGGCGCAAATATCATGATCGAAACGGCATCCTCCAACGGCTTGCCACCGACCTGTACTTCCTTTTCCAGCGCGGGCGCCACGAGTGTCACCACGCCGTTTTCTTCTTTGGGAATGACATTGTAACGCCCTGCGCTGACAAGCGATTTCAAAATGGCTTCATTTCCATTATTTAATGCAATGGTTATTTGCACCCGCAGCACATTATTTTCCCACGTTTTTACATTTACAGCACCCGGGACATCAACCACGATCGCCTGATGGGGTTCGACGGCAAAAGATTTGACCAGTGTTTTTTCTGCGACCTGACTAAATGTGATTGGGACAATCAGCAGCAGGAATATCATAGTTGCACATAAGCGTAAAGTTGTTGCCATAGCGACCTCCTTTGTTTTGAGTTTAAAAAATAAATAACCTATCGCCATGCTTTCCTTTTAAATACTGATGTCGCTCATGGGAAACGAGGCATTTTTATTGAAAAATCCCTCTTATTATTTTTTACAAATTGCATTTTTCCGGGCAGAAAAGCAATGACTTTAAGCACCCACTCCAACTTTATTTATTGCTTCCCGGATGAGGCGGAGTCTTTCCAGCACTCCTTCCAGCTTATCCAAAGGCAACATGTTGGCGCCGTCGCTTTTGGCTTCCATCGGGCGGGGGTGCGTTTCGATAAACAAACCGTCCACTCCTACGGCTACGCCTGCTTTGGCAATGGTTTCAATCAATGCCGGACGACCGCCGGTTACGCCGCTTGCCTGATTGGGCTGTTGCAGCGAATGCGTACAATCCAGCACGACCGTCGCGCCAAAAGATTGCATGGTCGGGATGCCGCGAAAATCTACCACGAGATCCTGATAACCAAATGTAGTACCGCGCTCGGTGAGCATTACTTTATCGTTGCCCGATTGTATGATTTTGTCCATCGCATATTTCATGGCTTCGGGGCTGAGGAATTGCCCCTTTTTTACGTTGACCACTTTGCCGGTATCGGCGGCAGCCACGAGGAGGCTGGTTTGCCGGCAGAGGAAAGCCGGAATTTGCAATACGTCTACGTACTGAGCAGCCAAAGCAGCTTCCTCATCTGCGTGGATGTCGGTAATGGTAGGCAAATCAAACGTTTCACCGACTTTTTTCAAAATGTGCAGCCCTGCTTCATCACCGATGCCGGTGAAGGAATCCAGGCGGGAGCGGTTGGCTTTGCGGTACGACGCTTTGAAAATGTAGGGAATTTCCAGGCGATCGCAGATCGCGCTGACTTTTTCGGCGACTTCGAGGCATAATTCTTCGCTTTCTACCACACAAGGTCCTGCGATGATAAAAAAATTGTTGGAGTCGGTATGCTTTAGTTTTGGTATTTGCGATAAATTCATTTTCAAGAATTTTTTTCAGTGATGCTGCAAAATTACATTTTTAGCAACCAAATGGTTCAACAAAAATGAACCCTGCGCCATTTATTGTAATTGAATAAAAATCAATGAAATGCGTTATCTGATTTTGATTGGTATTTTACTGGTGATTGACTTGTACGCTTTTCAGGCATTTCGTGCGGTGGCTCAGAGCTGGTCGTCCACCGCAAAAAGTGCCCTTACTGTTGTTTTTTGGGCGATACCGCTGCTTGCCGTAGCGTTGATGCTGACCGCCAACTACACCGATTGCCCGCAAACGAACAGAGGTTTTTATACAATCCTGCGAACAGTGGTTTTTATAGCTTATATTTCCAAATGCCTGATTTTGCCCATTTTACTCATTGACGATTTGCGCCGCCTGATATTATTGGCAGTGGAAAATTTTGGAAGCAATGAACATAAAGTGGATTTGAGCCGCTCGCGCTTCTTGTCTAAGATGGGTATTTTAATCGCTGGGTTCCCTTTTGTTACGCTTACTTACGGCATTATCCGAAATCCTTATCGCTACAAAATTTTCCGGGAAAAAATAAAAATAGATGCCTTGCCAAAGGAACTGGACGGCTTGCGCATTGTGCAGATTTCAGACATCCATGCGGGGAGTTTTATTTTTAAAAATCTGGTCAAAAATGCGATTGATTTGATCAATGCTGAGCAACCAGATTTGGTATTTTTTACTGGCGATTTGGTGAACGATCGCGCCGATGAAATGGATGATTACATGGATGTTTTTGATAAAATTCAGGCTAAATATGGCGTATTTTCTGTTCTGGGCAATCATGATTACGGCGATTACGCACAATGGAACAGCCCCGAAGCCAAGCAGGCAAATCTGGATAAGCTGAAAAACATTCATCGGCGGTTGGGCTGGCGATTGCTGCTGAATGAGCACGAGATAGTTGAAATTAACGGCAAGCGTCTGGCGGTCATCGGCGTGGAAAATTACTCGGCGCTGGCGCGCTTTCCCAGATACGGCGACCTGGCTAAAGCACATCAGGGCACTGAGGTGGCGGCTTTGAGGCTCTTGCTTTCCCATGATCCTACACACTGGGATCTGCAAATCAATAAGTTCTTCAAGGATATTGCCGTGACTTTTTCCGGGCACACACACGGTTTTCAGTTTGGCGTGGAAATCCCTGGCTTCAGATGGAGTCCGGCACAATTTATTTATAAACAATGGGCTGGGTTGTACCGCCAAGGGCAACAATTTTTATACGTCAATCGTGGTTTGGGGTTCTTGGGCTACCCGGGTCGCGTTGGCATCCTGCCGGAAGTGACCGTATTGGAATTGAAAAAAGCGTAATCATTAGAGCATTGGCTGTTAGTTATGTTAATTGTTAACGGTTAGTCGGTTGCAATCAACAAATTCCAACCAAATAATTAATAATGATTACTTCTCGGCAGTCACAATGTATTGATAATCCAGCGCGGTGTCGTTCGTGACAATATTGCGAAAGCCGGCTTCGTAAAGGGCTTCCTCTACGATGTGGATGGGTACCCTTATTTCCGAAGGCGGACCGATGGGCGTGCGTTTTTTCTTGAAGTCAACAATCAGGAGCTTTCCACCTTTCGATAAGCTTTTTTGTAAAATTTTGAGATAGCCCGTTTTGTCTTCGATGTACATAAAAGTATTAACAATGATGATCACATCAGCTTCCCCGAGCTGGAGGTGCGGATCGTTGGGTTCCGCAAGGCGCGGTTCAAGTTTTGGTTGTATTTTTTCAGGAAGTTCCAGCACTTTTACACTGTCGAGATAGTCCACAAATCTGGGGTCAACATCAATGGCGATCACCTTTTTGGCTCTTGGCGCGAGCCGCAACGCAAAAAAACCGGTACCTGCGCCAATATCAGCTACGGTTTTGCCTTCCAGGTCACCCAGCAGGTCAATGATCATATCCGGCTTTTGCCAAATAACACGGTTGGTATTGGTATAGTCTTCGGCAATGCCCGGATTTTTCTTGTCGTTCAGATTGATAGCAGTATCTGTGTTGGAAACTGGGAGTTCGTTTGATTCACTTTGGTTACTATTGCTATGGTCATTTTGGCACCCGTTGGCGCCGATTATTAAAAAAAACAGGAGTAATGAAAGTAAAAGCGATGATTTCATAGACTGAATTTGGGCAAAGTTAATCGTTCTGTTGCAAAATACGCCAATACAACACCAAGTCCCCTGTTTTTCGTTTCCGAATGGGCGAGAAAATTTGCAATTCGCCATGCTGGTTTTCTATAGGCAACAATTCAGTCAAGCACTGTTTTTCACAACTGCACCAGTTGAAAAGATCAACTTTAGGGATTAGCCGGCAATATTGTTCCTATCGCTTCGCCAAACCCAATCCGAATGCCATCTTTTTCGCACCAGCCGCGCAAAATAATGGAATCGCCATCGTGTATAAATGTGCGTTGGGAACCATCCGGCAGGGAAATAGGCTTCGTACCGCGCCAGGTGAGTTCCAGCATCGAGCCGAAGCTGTCGGGCGCCGCGCCGCTGATCGTACCGGACGCCATCAGATCGCCGATATTGATATTGCAGCCATTTATGGTATGATGTGCCAGTTGCTGGCTGATATTCCAATACAGATATTTGAAATTGGAGCGGCAGAGCGTTTGTTCAAGACGGGTATCTGTACGCAGCAACACTTCGAGATGAATATCAAAACTTTTTCTGCCTTTATATTGCAAATATGGCAGCACACTCGGTTCCTGCTGAGGGCTATCGGTGCGGAAAGGCTCGAGTGCCTCGAGTGGTACAATCCAGGGAGAAATGGTGGAGGCAAAATTTTTGCTCAGGAAGGGCCCGAGCGGTACATATTCCCAGCGTTGAATGTCGCGTGCCGACCAATCATTGAACAGCGCCATCCCAAAGATGTAATGTTCGGCTTCATCAGTAGTAACCGATTGCCCTAGTTTGGTTGGCTTGCCTATAATAAAAGCCATTTCCAGCTCAAAATCAAGCTGCTGCGATGGTCCGAATACGGGGCGCTCGGCGCCGTCGGGCATGGTTTGTCCCTTCGGACGATGAATGGGCGTGCCGGATATTACAATCGAAGATGCCCGCCCGTGATATGCTACTGGCAGATGTCGCCAGTTGGGCAACAACGGATTCGACGGGTCGCGAAACATGGAGCCTACATTGCTGGCGTGTTCCAAACTGGAATAAAAATCGGTGTAATCGCCTACTTTAATCGGCATCAGCATTTGCACTTTGTTTTGCGGATGCAGAAAATAAGGTGCCAGTTCGCTGGCATCCCATTCTTCGAGGTCGCTATCCAAAATTTCGGAAAGACGATGGCGCACAGCGCTGGTTTTCTTTTTACCGATAGCTATAAAATCATTGAGATAGCTTTGCGCAAAAACGGCTCTATCTATATCCAGATCATCAAAAAAACCGTGCTCCGCCAACACCTGAAGGTCGGCTACCTGATCGCCGATGGCCACTCCAACCCGCGGAGATAGCCCGGGCGTTTTAAAAATACCAAAAGGCAAATTTTGTATGGGAAAATCACTGTCTGCGGGCACCTTTACCCACGAACGCAGTTTCGGATCGTTTGCTCTGATCATTCTGGTTAGGTTTGTAGCAAAGGTAAATAATTTGAGCAAGTACCTAAAAAAATGAAATGATTGAAAGTTGGAATACATATGACTCCAACTTCCCAATCTTCCCCTTATTTTATTTTTGTACCAGGATGCGCTCGGTCAATGCCGCAGCACCATTGACGATGCGCACCATATACGTGCCCGATGCGACAGCCGACAGATCGAGCGAAACAGCCGTACCAGGCTGATTGTACCAACGACGCTGTAAAAGCTGACCATTGGTGGAAAAAACTTCGATCGCAACGTCTCCCGATAAGGGTTGGGCAAACACCACTTGAAGCAAACCGTTGGTCGGATTGGGGTGGAACACCACGCGCTGCCCTTGCCATTCGCGAATGCCTGCCGCCTGAATAAAAAAGTCGAAAATGCCGGAAGTGGAGAATCCGCAATCGTTGAGCGAGGTGATGCGCCAGTAAAATCTGCCGCCACCCAGCATGGGATCTATAGTGTAGGTCGTGTCGGTCACCGTTGCTGTTCGGACGATGTTGTTGAAACGATCGTCTGTGGCAATTTCCACGCGATAGCTCGTTGCATCGTTGGATTTATTCCAAACCAGCACCGGTGTCTGCTCTATTGTACTGACGCCGTCGGTAGGTTGTTGCAAAAGCGGCACGCCCGGCACGCCCCGCAGACGAAAAGTCACCTCATCGGTTGCGCTGTAAGTACCATCGCTGATACGAAACGTAATGGTAAACGCTGTTCTCGGCACATTGGTCAGATCGCCCAGCATCGCTTTGACCGTCGTGCCAACGGGCACGTTGTTTGGATCGGCACTAAAGGTAATCGGCAAGTCAATTTCCGGCTCTACCGAATAACTTATGGCAGCCGGTTGACCAAATCCCCCGCCAATGACAATATTGAAGGCAGGACGATCGGTCGGACAGGCATTTACCACAAAAGGCGTTACGCCAAAACTGAGATTGGGCACTGTAGCAAAGCTAAAACTTTCCGATTCGCCTACACCGCAGGCATTTATTGCCTGAATACTCCAATTGTATGTAGTGCCAAGTTCCAGATTGCTCAAAAAATAAGTTGTAGCTGTAATTGTATCAGTAAGCAAGGTTATATTACCCGGACTTTTGGTCACTGTAATGACATAAGCGTTAGCGCCGGAAGCTGCTTCCCATTCCAGCGAAGTACTAAGTGGGATATTGGTGGCGCCATTGCTCGGAAATAATGGCACAAAATCCTGCGGAACGCCCAGCGAAGTAATTTGCACGGCGGTATTTGCCGTATCTTTTCCATCGGTGGCTGCAATATTTAGGATAAAAATACCTTCCTGCCCTATATTCTGAATGGATACCTGCACCGTATCACCCGGAGCAGCAGGATTTGGTTCAAAACTAACGGCAGAACCTGTCAGATTGCCCTGAGCACTTAGCGTTACACCACTGGGATCAAATCCATCCCCGATGTACAATTCAAAATTTAATTCTTTATCGGCGCATGTCTCAAACGAGGGTGCTTCTGCAGAGACCGCAATAGCAGGTGCTTTGACTGCGCAGACTTCCAGCGTCCAGGTGTTGAGAAAACCGCCGTCGTCCTGCTCAGAATCCTCTACTGCCAACGTCCATTTGCCTGCAGCTGGCTTGCCGGCCAGCAATGCAAAGGGATCCAGCGGTTGATAATTTCCTTCAAATGCTGGATTTTCGTTACACGTTGTTTCTAATTGCTGGGCAGTGTTTTCTGCATTGTCGCTAAAGTTGACTTTTAAATTTTCGCCGCCGCAACCAAACAAATCACCAGGTACTCCCGGACGATCAAACAAGCGTACAGATAGGCCAGCCGGCGACGCCAGGGATACCTGCAAGTCGCCCACCCAGCTATGCGTAATGTCCAGATTGTTGATGCGCACATCCACAATCGTGCCGGGCAAATTAATATCCACCGATGAATTCACAACCGTAGCCTGCAAATCAAAAATCTCTTTGGGCAGATCAGCAGCAGCAACGCTGGTGCAAACAATTTCAGCGGTCGTAAAACGCCGTACCTCCGACCAGTCTCCTTCGCCACAGGTGTTATTGCCACGCACCCGCCAGAAGTAAGTGGTTAGAGGTTCTAAACGAATATCTTTCACACTGGTAGCCGACCAATCGGTCAATTCCCGTACAATATTTGTAAAAAGCCAATCAGTAGCAATTTGTAGCTGAAATGTTGCTACATCTGTTGAACTTGTCCATATTAACTCAGGATAAAGTGAAATTTTATTGGCATCAGCGGCAGGACTACTCAGTGTGACAACCGGTGCCAAACCACTGGAAGCCAGCAAACCCAGCACTATATCCGTTGCCTGAACACCATCGGTACCCTGCAGGGTGAGCGTGTAAATACCCTCCGACAAATTGCCAGTATTGCTGATCGAGATGGTAATATTGCTTCCCGGCGCAGCGGGGTTTTGACTAAAAGAAGCATTGATGCCTTCCGGCAAACCGCTGAGGGTCAATTGCACGGGGGCAGCAAAGCTTTCACTAATGGTGATTTGATAATTCACGGCGTTAGGCGTACATACCGACTGAAAAGGCACATCAGCCGTTAGCGTGATGTTGCAAACGGATTGACTTTTGCCATTGAGCGAAGTAATATTGGAATTTGCCGGATCGAGCCAGGGTTGTAGTGCGGACGCGGCAGCACCACCGCCTTGCCAGGAATAACGAAACCACCCAAAAGCATCGTAGCCGTCCACATTGCATAATGCCGTGCCGCCGCGCAATTGCCCAACGACCCGTTGGTTTTGATCGAACAAGGGCGCACCTGACGAACCACCTTCCGAAGCGCCGATATCCCAGCCGGTCACAATCAGATAATTGCCATCGGGCACGGGTGTATTGCCACTGCCCCAGGCGCCTGCAATCGTGCCATCATATTCAAGGCTGACTCGTTTTTCTTCGCCGCCAGGATGGTGCACCAGCACAACCGTATCGGTGGGTGGATCGGCTTCAAGCGTCCAACCGGCAAACCAGGCATCAGCAGTAGCGGAAACCGAATCATCCAACTCTACAAGCGTAAAGTCCGTCAGAGCATAACTGGCGCGAAAAACAGCGCCGGTGTTAAAGTTATCGAGCAAACCGTCGCCAAGCACGCTTCCGTTGGCTCGCGGTTCACGACAAGTGCTGTTTTGATAATTCCAATAGACAATCATGGAAGGCGCATTGCCGGCATTGACGCCGCAATGGTTGGCAGTCATAAAATAGGGTGTGCAATCTCCCTGCGTATTGTTAATCAGAAAACCCGTACAAAAATTAGTGCCACCAAATCCATACACCGCCACCGCCTGAATGGCTTCGCGATAGCGGTCAAGGATTGCCCAGCCATTTGCCTCGCCACAAAAGGCATCGAGATGGCAAGCTCCGGCGGTAATTTCAAAGAAATTCATAAAATCATGATTGACCTTGCTAAGCTGCAAGCGCAACTTGCTACGTTGACTGGCTGGAAGTTGCACTTCTATTACGAGTTCTTCTCCACGCAGAATAGGCGTCCAGAGTTGCTCGTGGGTTTCATTATCCGACATGGAAAATGGCCCCTGAATTTGTTTTTGATCGGGCGTGTAGAGCACCAGCGTGCCCCCGTCGGGCATGTCATACTGCGTAAAGCCCAAATTGAGCGAAAAAGCTTGCTTTGACAGCAAACGCAAGCGCCATAAAGCATTTCCATTGGGCAGAAGTTCCCACGTGCCATGATTGTCGGGATTGATATCTACATCAATCGCAACCGCAAATTGCGGAGACGCATCCGGGAATTTTGACCGGCGTGCCAGTTCTTGTTCGCGTAAAGCATCATTATCAACCGCAGGAAGTGTAATCTGTTCTGCCGCGCTGAGCGGAGTTTTGCTCGTTGCAATGCGAGGATCATTTGTTTGGGCGTAGGCGGCACAAGCCACCACCATTACCAGGAGTAGCAATTGGAATCTCATGAGTTTAATCGGTTTTGGGAGAGGTCAGAGAAAAAGAGGTCAGATGTTTTGTGCTGTTTGTTGATGTTCTGCCTCCGCCATCTTGCTTCTGACTCCTCAATGTAAAAAACTATTAAAAAAAAGATTTATAATAAAAAATATTGTGTGGAATGCACAGGAATGTCAAAAAACAAAAAACCGATGGATCTACTTTGAATTTTTAAAAAGCCTATTTTATAACAATTATGAAGTTAGAAATTGGAAATATAGGCTAATAAGCAGAGAAAAAATCAATCGGTTGAATTATACAAAAAACGTTTTAATTTCATTGAAATTG
>CAZQTF010000035.1:0-22350 GCA_964596135.1 uncultured Saprospiraceae bacterium
ACCACTCGGCGATGTATCCCTCACAGATACGCCTGCCGATGGTAAAGAAGTGAATAACAACCCAATCGTACGATTTAATCTTGTAGTGGTGTGATTTATCCGGACAGATAACACATAAAGTTAAGAAATATTTTGCTTATTAGCTTAATAACTGACATTGCGCACTCGATTTTTTTGGAAGTTAGAACTAAAACACAGTTTTAGTTTATTAATAATTTATAAGAAAAAAATCAAAATATCATAAAAAGAGGTCAAGATGACCCGAAATGTACGGCTGGTTTCAAGTCCATGAAATCGATTTTTGTCGTTTTTTACTTGAAAATACCTGGCGGTAAATTTTGCGTTAACTCCAAATTTTCGGACTGCGTAATGTCAGTTATTAATAATCAGTTACTTGAGAAAAAATGCCGATAGACATCTTTCAATATTTTGACGAAATCTATCATATCAGAGAAGACGCCCGAAAAGCATTACAAAATATTGTAACAATAGAACAATACACCAAAACTGGAATGATTCAACAACCTGGTAATCGTTGCAGAACCCTATACTTCGTGACGGAAGGAATTGCTCGTATCTATTACCTGAAAGATGGAAATGACATTACAGAACATTTTGCTTTTGGTGGAAATATTATTATACGAGCCGAAAGTTTATTCACAGGACAGCCTACAAAAAAAGGGATTCAAGCATTGACCGACCTTACGATAGTAGCCATTAATGCTCAAAAATTGTTTTCACTATTTGAACAATATCACGAAATAGAAAGGCTTTTTAATAAAATTTTTATACAAGAATATATTGCTACCATCAGACGAGTCGAAAGCCTACAATTCCAATCGGCTACGGAAAGATATATGGAACTTTTAAAAGAAACGGAACTCATCAATCAAATTCCGCTGAAATATATTGCTTCTTATTTAGGTATCACTCAGGTAAGCCTCAGCCGGATCAGGGCAAATCTTTAATCGCTTCCTTTTTTATCCTTTGTTAAAGGAAATTAGCTGTGCTGAATCGAATTTTGCATTTCAACATATGTAAATGATATGCAAAGCAATAGAGTAAAGCTCGGACTGAAAGAAAACTGGCAACAGTTTACCATTTTGGTGATTATAAATGCCTTCGTTGGCGGCATGATAGGCATGGAGCGAACCATCTTTCCGCAGTTTGCCGAGCTGGAGTTTGGCGTAGCTTCCAAGACTGCAATCCTTTCATTTATTACCGCTTTCGGTATAACAAAGGCGCTGGCAAATTATTATACCGGACGGCTCGCCAACAAATTCGGACGAAAAAATTTATTGCTGTTCGGCTGGCTAATGGCCATGCCAATTCCTTTTATGCTGATTCACGCGCCGGGGTGGAGTTGGGTGATTTTCGCCAACACCCTTTTAGGGATTAGCCAGGGATTGACCTGGAGCAGTACCATAGTAATGAAAATTGACCTGGTAGGTGAAAAAGATCGTGGTTTTGCGATGGGGCTAAATGAATTTGCGGGTTATTTTGCGGTAGGGCTTGTCGCATTTCTAACAGGCTATATTGCCAATCAATATGGCATAAGACCTTATCCTTTTTACATTGGAATTTTTATTTCAATAGTTGGCTTTCTATGGACAGCCTTGTGGGTTAAGGACACCCGCGTTTTTGTTCACAAAGAAAGTATGACCAACAATACCGCGCAGTTGGAGCACATTTTTTTAGAAACTACCTTCAAAAACAAGACTTTAAGTTCGGTAACGCAAGCGGGACTCATTAATAACCTGAACGACGGCATGATTTGGGGCTTGCTTCCTATGATACTGGCATCGCTTCACTACAACAGCGAAAACATTGGCATCATCACCGCTATTTACCCGACCGTGTGGGGTTTGGGGCAACTTTTTACGGGTAAAATGTCAGACCATTATTCCAAGAAAGCCATGCTGTTTTGGGGGATGCTCTTGCAAGGTTTAGCCATTTTACTTCTCCCATTCAGCAGCCATTTTTATACATTGGCGGTACTTTCTGCTATCCTGGGTTTGGGAACCGCCTTGGTTTACCCGACATTCCTTTCCACCATTGCACAAGCGACCAGCCCAAAACAAAGAGCCGAAAGTATTGGCACATTCCGGCTTTGGAGAGATTTGGGTTATGTTTTTGGTGCAGTGATTTCGGGCGTTGCAGCCGATTTGTTCGGTGTTGAATTTGCCATTTTGCTTATTGGTGGACTAACGATCATTTCCGCCTTTATTATCAAATTTCGGATGCCGGCACAAATAAAAATTACCAAAGAATATATTGAAGTGGACGAAGTGAAACAAGCCTTCCAATCCAACAAAAAAAATTCAAATCATTGACGTAGGAAGCAAAGAAGAACACAAACAGGCACACTATAAATATTGGATAGTGAGTCAAAGCAGTTGTTTTGCCATTTAGATTTTGCAAATCTCAAAGATTTACGAAATCGTATCCACTGGTTTGACCCAATACCCATGGAGATTAAGCTTGTCGCAAGCGAAGCGGTCCCGCTACGGGATGGCATCAATCGCCTCATTTACCCGCTTTCGGATTATACCATTTGTTACCAAAGCACAAAGGAGGAACCTGCTGAAAAATCCTTTAAAAAAGGAGCGGTACACTGGCACAAAGCTGGTCAGCATGCCTTAGAAAATATCGGAAATATCGAAGCGGATTTTCTGATAGTGCTATATGAGTAAGCACATACCATCTCGTGCTAATACGCATAGCGGACGGACGAGATATGTTTGCCATCAAGCGCACCCTGCGCCACAAAGTGCCTGTCCCGGCTAGCGCCGCGCGCCGGTTTCACGTATTTGCAAGGTGATGCTTTCCACAGCAGTCAGGGGGCTTTCGCGCATATACTGTTCAATGGTGATCGCGTAGTTTCCTGCCTGGTTAAAATAGGCGCCTTGCTGAATGGGGATTTCAATCGTGCAGGCGTTGGCATTGCAGATGCCCTGCCATTCACCGGCAGCATTGGCTAACTCCAGTGAAACAGGCTTGCGGAAGCGTTGTCCATCGGGAAACTGTGTCTGGATCTGGACATACAAGTTTTGGAAGCGAAAATCGGTGCCATGCCGTAATTTCAGTACGAGATCGTAAATTTTCAGCGTATCGGCGATGGAGAATTCGTAGCGCAGCGAATCGGCGTAAGCCCATTTGGCGTCGGGAATGTCATGAGTTTGATTGATGACATATTTCGAACCGCAGCTGGCAGCAAGAAACAGAAGCACTCCTGAGAGGTAAAGGTGTTGTAATTTCATTGCAGAATAATCAATAGGACGTTAACGCCATTGCTAAACGTCCTATTTGCGATAAAAATTATTTGAAGTAGTCCTTCATTCGCTCGAAGAAGCCGCGTTCGCCTTTGGCAGGCTGAGGCTGAAAGTTGGGCATGTTGCGTAATTTTTCCAGTAGGGCGCGTTCTTCTTCATTTACTTTCTTGGGCGTCCACACATTGACATGGATAAGCTGGTCGCCGCGTCCATATGTTTGCACCGAAGGCAAGCCTTTTTCTTTTAAGCGGAAAATCTTACCCGACTGTGTACCTGGCGGTACTTTGATTTTCACCTTGCCTTCGAGTGTTGGTACTTCCACGCTGGTGCCCAGCGAGGCATCCGCGAAGTTGAGGTACAGTTCATACACAACGTTCATCCCATCGCGCTGTAGCACTTCATGCGGTTTTTCTTCGATGGTGATGAGCAGATCGCCCGGAGGACCGCCCTGCAAACCGGCATTGCCTTTGCCACGCAACGAAAGCTGCATCCCTTCCTCTACACCGGCAGGGATTTCGATATCAATTGTCTCTTCGCCATACATTACACCATCGCCTTTGCATTTCGGGCAGTTGGCGGTTACGGTTGTACCAGAGCCTCCACAGGTCGGGCAGGTGACAGTGGTTTGCATCTGCCCAAGGAATGTATTTTTCACCTGTCGTACATAGCCGGCGCCCCGGCAGGTAGAACAAGTGCCAACGGAGTTGCTGTCCTTAGCACCCGTGCCGCCGCAGGTATCGCAGGGTATCTGCTTTTTGACCTTGATTTTTTTGGTAACGCCCGTAGCAATTTCTTCGAGCGTCAGTGTGACTTTGATACGCAGATTAGTGCCCCGCTGTCCACGCATACGCGTGCCTCCGCCCCGCGTACGGGTGTCGCCCATATCGAAAAAAGTGCCAAATGGGCTACCCGAATCACCAAAAATATCGCTGAACTGGCGGAAAATATCCTCCATCGTCATACCGCCAGCGCCGCCAAAGCCGCCGTTGCCTTCCAAGCCGGCATGCCCGTAGCGGTCGTAACGCGCGCGCTTGTCGGCATCACTCAGCACCTCATAAGCTTCCGCAGCTTCTTTAAATTTCTCTTCTGCTTCCTTATTCCCCGGGTTTTTATCGGGGTGATATTGTACAGCCTGCTTGCGGTAAGCCCTCTTTATCGTATCCTGATCGGCATTTTTGGGTACGCCCAGCACCTCGTAATAATCTTGCTTTGCCATATTTGAAAAATACGATTTACGATGTTAGAATTACGATTTTTCAAAAATATATGACCGTAAATCGCAATTCTGAAATTCATTTACTTTCCAACAACAACTTTTGCGTAACGAATAATTTTATCTCCCAGCATATAGCCTTTTTCTACGGTATCTATCACTTTACCTTTCATTTCTTCTGATGCTGCAGGAATTTCGGTAACCGCTTCATGGAATTCAGGATTAAAATCTTCTCCCGTGCTTTCCATCAACACCAGACCTTTGCTTTCCAGTATTTTATACATTTTTTGATGCACTAAGCTGATGCCATCATTAAGCTCCCCATTTTGCTTCGCCCTGTCAAAATCGTCCAAAACAGGCAAAAGTGCTGTCATAATGTCCTGCGAAGCCGTTTTCATCAGATCAAGCTTTTCCCTGACGGTGCGTTTTTTATGATTGTCAAACTCCGCGAAAAGGCGCATGTATTTGTCTTTTAGCTCTTCATGGTCTTTTTGCATCGTATTTAGTTCCTGCTGAATATGCTCCAACAAGGACTGGTGCTCGTCCAATTTATGTTGACCCACATTAAAATCTTCTACGGTTAAAGCTTCTGCTTGTTCCGAAACGATTTCCTGATTCTTTTGGGTTTCGCCGAGAGTTTCCTGGTTGTCCATTTGCTCTTTCTTACTCATGATCTTACGCTTTTTTTTCCACATAATTGATGTATCAATTTTTTTGCCATTGAAAAAAGTACGCCATTTTGTCAGGCGCCCTGCGGCTCGCAATCATCACAAGCCTATCAGCTATACCCGTCACCTCCTACAACAGTTTGCTCCGCAATAATTGCTCCAACTCTGCTACCGACAGGTCAACGCCGATTACAACACCTTCACCATCCATCAGAATTCGGGTGGGTAATTTCGTTACGCCAAATAATTTTGCCAGCGGGGCGTCGAAAATATCCTGCGTAGGGGAATTGTCCAGCACATGGTATCGAATGCGCAGTTTATCTTCCCGAATGACTCGACGGCAATCCGACTCGTTAGAATTAAGCGCAATTCCTAAAATATTGAAATTAAATCCATTGTCGAAAGTTGCTTCCTGAAATTGCTGATACACTTCCATCAGCGCAGGGTTTTCTGCCCGGCAGGGTTCGCTCCACGTTCCCCAAAAATAAATTAGTGTGTAGGTGCCACGAAGGTCTGCGTTTTCCAATTCGATGCTCCCCAATGCATTCATTTTGAAGTCGGGCGCCGGTTTGCCCACTTGCACTTTGTCACGGGTACATGCTAATAATGCAATTCCCAGAATAATCGCCGGATAAATGAAAAATTTGTACTTCTTCATCTTGCATTCAACTTTTGTATAAAAAACACGTACAAACATACGTTATATCGCAGATTTAAAAGAAGAAGATAAGATTTTCGCAGTCTGATTCCATATCGGATTTTGTTAAATTGCGCTTCCTAACCGAAAATACGCACTATGCTAACGATTGTTCCAGGAACGATTCCCACTTCCGATCTTCATCAGTATTTATTGGGTGCGGTGGCTCCGCGTCCTATCGCTTTTGCCAGTACGATGGATAAAGATGGCGTTCCCAATCTCGCGCCTTACAGCTTTTTTAACTGTTTTAGCTCCAATCCGCCGATTCTGGTATTTTCTTCTAATCGGAAGGTAGCGGGCAACACTACCAAAGATACGTTGCACAACGTCATGGAAACCAGGGAAGTAGTGATCAACGTGGTTACTTATGATATCGTTCGGCAGGCAGCCATCGCCAGTATTGAATATCTCAGGGGTGTCAGCGAATTTGAAAAAGCCGGCTTTACGCCTTTGCCATCCGATACGGTAAGACCCTTCCGGGTAAAAGAATCGCCGGTGCACATGGAATGCAGGGTCAATCAAATCATTCCTTTAGGCGAACAGGGCGGCGCCGGGCATCTTATCATCTGTGAAGTGCTTCGAATGCATGTGGACAAAGCAGTGTTGGATGAAAAAGGACGGATTGATCCGCACAAAATTGACCTGATGGGGCGCATGGGTCGTGCATTCTATGTTCGCGCCAGCGGCGAGGCAATCCACACGATTTTTCAGCCGCAAAATGTGATAGGCATAGGCTTCGACCAACTTCCCCAAGGCATACGACACAGTAAAGTGCTTACCGGCAATGATCTGGCTCGACTCGCAGCCTTAACCGAACCACCTGTAAATGAACTGGTTTTGGAATTAAAGAATGATTCATACATTCAGAAATTATTGCAATCCGAGCACCCGGTAGAAGAATTGCACCGCTACGCGCAAAAAGAACTGGCGAAGGAAAATGTGGAGTTGGCGGCAAAAATTGCCTGGCTGGGAGAAATATTATGACTAATACCAAGTTAAAAGTTAGAAGTCGGAAGTACGGTCACTCAAACATTTGACATACAATTGTTTAAATTTTGGTACATGCGTCAACTTAATTTGAAATTGGTATAAGTTAGTCATTATGCTGATCAAACAGCACCGGATTGCCATCGGGATCAATAAGTGCAAAATGGCAGGGACCACTGACTTTGTCCATGTTGGCTTCCTGGGCGATATCCAGCCCTTGCTTTTTTACTTCCTGATAAATGGCGCGCATATCGGTGGGATTAAAAGTGAGCACATTTTTAGGAAACATGTCCTGAAAGAGCCCAATCTTGATATTCCCATTTAGCATCATCACCCATTTTTGTTCTACGCTGCCCCAACGTTCATCCTGCACAAAGCCGAGCTTTTCATAAAAAACCTTGGATGCGGTAATATCTTTTACCGACAATGCGATGTAATGCATCTCTAAGTCCATTGTTTATGATTTTTCAGGAAAGGAGAAATCAATTTCGGTGTTATCGCCGATGTTTAGGCTGTGGCGCATTCCAGTGATGGCCGTATCGTTGCCCACCACCGAATGATGCAATATAACTTCTTTTAACGATGCGTAATTTCCTATGATAGAGTCTTTTACAATGGCGTTGTTAATTCTGGCATTTTGCCCGATGGTTACGTGCGGACCGATAATAGAGTTGGTGATCTGGCAGTTTTCGCCAATACTCACCGGATGAATAATAATCGCGCTGTCAAATTCCGAGAAATCGGCAGAAGCGTAGCCCTCGCGATCCAACAGAATGGCGTTGGTTTCGAGGAGCACTTCGCGCTTGCCGCAGTTGAACCAATTATCTACCGTAAACGTGCGAAATGGTACATCCTTTTCGATCATGCGCATGAGCGCATCGGTCAGCGGATACTCGCCTTCTGTTTTGATCTGGTTATTGATATTAAAATCAAGCGCTTCGCGCAGTGCCGTTACTTCTTTGATTTTGTAAAATCCAACCAAAGCCATATCCGACTTGGGGATTCTGGGTTTTTCCACCAATTTTGAAACCAATCCCTCTTCGTCGTATTCGACCACCCCAAACTCCCGGGGATCGGAAACTTTTTTTACTCCCAGGCAGGAGCCTGGAAAATCCATTACCTTTTGAAAATCAACATCAATAATAATATCGCCAAAAAAAATCATCACTTCATCCGCGTCCTGCCAGGCATCGCGCGCCACCCAAATTGCATGGGCAGAGCCAAGCCGTTCTTCTTGCACCACAAACTCTTTTTTTATATTGGGATATGCTTGTTCTACATAATCCCGGATTTTCTCACCGAGATAGCCAATAACGAATACAAACTCGTGGATACCTACGCCGACCAATTGATCAATAATAAAAGAGATGATAGGTTTACCAGCCACAGGGATCAGCGGTTTTGGCTGCGTGTACGTCAACGGGCGAAGTCGGGTGCCGGCTCCGGCTACGGGAATGATGGCTTTCATAGTGAATAAAAAATGATAATTTTGGCATCTGATTGCGACAAATCAAGCCTAAGGTAAAGAGATTTTGTCAAAGTTCGATACAAAGAGCGGATTTACAAAAACAGAAAAGCACCGCCTGCTTGATAGACGGTGCTTTTGAAGCTATAAAGATTGTTATCTTATTTCGTCCAACGAAGATTATGCGCTTTCCAGAGCCGCCGCACCACCTACAATTTCGAGGATTTCATTGGTGATGGCTTCCTGGCGGGCTTTGTTGTAGCTCAGGCGCAATCCGCGCAGGAGTTCTGCTGCATTTTCCGTTGCCTTGTCCATAGCGGTCATGCGCGCACCATGCTCAGAGGCGTGCGTGTCCAGCATATAGCGAAAAAACTGTGTGTGTAAGATATTAGGAATCAAATACTCCAGTAATCCGTTCATATCCGGCTCGAAGATATAATCTGCACGGAGTTTGCCTTCCACTGATTCGATCTTGGCAACAGGAAGAAAACGGTCGGCTTCGGCGAATTGTGTAGCGGCGTTTTTGAAACGACCATAAGCCACCGTCACTTCGTCGTATTGCCTACCCTCAAAAGCCTGCATTAATCTTCCGGAAATCGCCGAAACGTTATCGAAACTCAAGTCTGCAAAAAGGTTGACATATTCACTGATAATCGTACAATCCTGATAACGCTTCCGCATAAAATCGTAGCCGCGCTTGCCAATAAACAAAAGGGTAAGATTTCCTTTAGCCCGAACGCCGGCATACTTTGTATCAATGGTATGAATTGCAGCCTTGATCACGTTGGAATTGAAAGCCCCACACAAACCGCGATTGGAAGTAACCACGACCAAGCAAGCTTTCTCCACCGGACGTTCTTTGGCAAGATCAACCGAAAGGTCGCCCTCTGCATTCGACATGATATTGCGCAACATCACATTAAGTTTGTCGGCATAGGGACGCATCTGAGTGATTGCCGTTTGCGCTTTGCGAAGCTTCGCAGCAGATACCATTTTCATGGCTTTGGTGATCTGCTGTGTATTTTGCACAGAGCGGATACGCTCGCGTACCTCTTTTAAGTTCCCTGGCATTTATCTTGGAATTTTAGAAGCCGGAGATCAGAAGTCAGACCTTGTAATTGTCTGGTATCTGGCATCTGGCTTCTGACATCTAAATAATTACTTTTTATACTGCGCTGACATCTCAGCCGCCAATTGCTCTACTTTTTTCAGGCTTCCATCTTCCAGCTTGCCTTTCTGGAATTCCGCCAACACATCCGGAAACTGCTGCTCAAGCGCCGTGAGGAAAGCTTTTTCAAATTCGTGAATTTTATCTACTGGCACGTCCTTCAGCAGGTTTTTCGTACCGAGGTAGATGATGGCAACCTGCTTTTCTACCGAAACCGGCGAGTATTGTTGTTGCTTCAGAATTTCCACGTTGCGTTTACCTTTCTCCAGAATCGCCGTCGTAGCAGCATCGAGGTCAGAACCAAATTTTGCGAAAGCCTCCAACTCGCGGTACTGTGCCTGGTCGAGCTTCAGTGTACCGGCAACTTTTTTCATGGACTTGATCTGAGCTGCTCCCCCTACGCGCGATACCGAAATACCTACGTTAATTGCCGGACGGATACCAGCATTGAACAAACCAGATTCGAGGAATATCTGACCATCGGTGATCGAAATTACGTTGGTCGGAATATATGCCGAAACGTCACCAGCCTGTGTCTCGATGATTGGAAGCGCCGTCAAAGAGCCACCACCTTTCACCAAAGGTTGACCATTTTCGTCTTTTGCGTTTTTCAAGGATTCCGGCAGGTCATTCATATTGCGGGCAATCTCATCGTTGCCAATAATTTTTGCTGCACGTTCTAGCAAGCGGGAGTGCAGATAGAATACGTCCCCCGGATAAGCTTCGCGTCCCGGAGGGCGACGCAGCAACAACGACACCTCGCGGTATGCCACCGCCTGCTTCGATAAATCATCATAGATAATCAGCGCCGGGCGACCTGTGTCGCGGAAATATTCACCAATAGCGGCGCCGGCAAACGGCGCATAGAATTTCAGGGGCGCCGGCTCGGCTGCTGAAGCCGAAACGATAATGGTATAATTCATGGCCCCGTTTTCCTCGAGTGTACGCGCTACCTGAGCCACCGTTGAAGCTTTCTGACCAGAAGCCACGTAGATGCAATAAACCGGCTCGCCGCGTTCATAAAATTCGCGCTGGTTGATAATGGTGTCTAGCGCAATAGCCGTTTTACCGGTTTGGCGGTCACCAATGATCAATTCGCGCTGCCCACGACCAATCGGAATCATAGCGTCAATTGCCTTGATACCAGTTTGTAGCGGTTCATTCACCGGCTGCCGAAAGATAACGCCAGGTGCCTTGCGCTCCAGGGGCATCTCGTACTTTTTGCCTTTGATTTCACCTTTGCCGTCAATTGGCTGACCAAGCGGGTTGACCACCCGACCAACAAAACCATCGCCAACCTCAATAGAAGCGATGCGGCCAGTGCGCTTAACACGCGAGCCTTCCTTGATGCCGTCGCCTTCCCCCATCAATACTACCCCTACATTGTCTTCTTCGAGGTTCAGCACGATCGCTTCCACACCCGTTTCAAACTCAACCAGTTCACCAGCCTGCGCCTTGGTCAAGCCATATACGCGGGCGATACCGTCGCCCACCTGCAATACTGTACCAAATTCCTCCAGTTCTGTGGCGCTGCTGAACCCAGAGAGCTGTTGCTTCAGTATCGCGGATATTTCATCAGGTTTTACGTCAACCATATCTTTAGAATTATTATATTAATTGTTGATTATAGACTATAAATTGAATATCAAAGAGTTAACAATTAATAATTTTGAATTTTTATCTGGCAATAATTTGAGAGATGTACAAGTTGCTCTCAAACTCTTTCTTCAATTCTTCCAATTTGTTTTTGACGCTGGCGTCGTAAATTTTGCCCTCAAATTCCAGTACAAAGCCGCCAATAAGGCTTTCATCCACAGATGTTTCCATTTCAACGTACTGATCGGTTTGTTTGCTTGCCTCCAATTGGTCATGAATTTTTTTCACCGCTACTTCGCTCAACGGCGCTGCGGTTGTCAGGTGAACGGTCGTGATGTGTTTATACTTCTTATACTCGTGAATGAATTCATTAACAATTTCCGGCAAATATCTTTCCCGCCCTTTTTTGGTAAGAATCCGCAAAAAAGCCATCGTCAATTCATCAAATTTACTCGTAAAAAGATTCTCGAAAATCTGCTCTTTTTTGGAGTGATGAATAACCGGGCTTTTAAGCAAAAGGTAGAAATCTCGGTTCTGCGCAATCCCTTTGAAAACTGTTACATCCTCCAGAATACGCTCCAGCTTTTGTTGTTCAATTGCCAGATCAATCAGCGATTTTGCATACCTATGTGCGATTCTTGCTACTGACATATTTTAAATTTGAAAATGGGGAATCTGAAATGAGAAAAATCCGAATCTCAGATTTCAAATTGCTGATGCGGATTTAATTTAATTTCATTTCATCCACCAATGCGTTGACAAACTTTTCCTGCTCGGCGTTGCCCTGCAATTCCTTGCGGATGACTTTTTCCGCAATTTCCAGTGAGATTTTACCTACCTGGTTTTTGATGTCGGTAATCGCCGCCATGCGTTGGTGCTCGATGGTTTGCTTGGCTTCTGCAATAATTTTGTGGGCTTCTTCTTTTGCTCTTTCTTTCGCCTCTTTCACAATGCTTTCTTTCACCTCGTTGGCTTCGCGCAAGATCTTCATCCGTTCTTCCTGAGCCTGTTTGAGCAACTGCTCGTTTTCGGCTTTTAGATTAGCCATTTCCTCGCGGGCATTTTTGGCTTCATCGAGTGACTTTTGAATGTCATGCTCGCGTTGCTTCAGTGCACTTTGAATGGGCTTGAAAGCAAAAAGCGCCATCAGAGTCCAAAAAAGTAGAAAAATGATGGAAGTCCAGAGCAGCAAGCCTGGATTAGGCATCATTACCGAAAATTCTGCTAAAAATATCATAGCACTTAATCATTTTTTAGACCGTCGTGATAATAGATTTTGATTGGGGCTGAACGAACAACCAACCGTTATTTTTTCAACCCCTTTCTTTCCGGGCTGATTGGCTTATTTAAAGAAAATGCTCAGGATGATTGCAATCAGAGCGGCACCTTCGATAAAGGCTGCCATCACAATCATGTTGGAGCGAATATCACCGGCTGCTTCCGGCTGACGAGCGATCGCTTCCATAGCTTTCGCGCCGATGTTGCCGATGCCGATACCGGCGCCAATTACTGCCAAACCAGCTCCCAATGCTGCTAACGTACCAGTCATGTCAAATTGAATTTATGATGATAAAATGACTTTACTATCAAGCGGAAAATCGCAAACCGAGGCTTGCTCTATTTCCGAATCTTCAATGATGGTGCGGTTCTTCGATCGCCGTGCTGATATAAGATGCACTCAGGATACAGAAAACAAATGCCTGTACGAATGCCACCAGCAATTCGATCGCCATCATAAACAGGGTAAGCGGTACTGCCATTGCTGTACCGATCACGCCTCCGCCCAGATTCTGACCGGAATTGCCGAAGATAAAAATCAACCCGACAAAAATCACCAATACAATATGCCCTGCTGTGATGTTTGCAAAAAGACGAAGCATCAGGGTCAAAGGCTTTATAAATAAACCGAGTATCTCTACCGGCGTCAGAATCAGCTTTACGAAAGCGGGAATGCCGGGCGTCCACAGCGTGTGTTCCCAGTAATGGCGATTACCGCTGAGATTGGTCACAAGAAAGGTAAAAACTGCCAGCACGGCGGTCACGCCAATATTGCCGGTCACGTTGCCACTGCCCGGGAAAAAGGGAATTTGGCCGATGAGATTCAAGCCAAGAATAAAGAAGAAGACCGACATCAGGAAAGGTAAATATCTCTCGTATTTTTTGCCCAAAAACGGGATCGCCACTTCGTCGCGAATAAAGGTAAAAAGCACTTCAATCAGAGACTGAATCCCTTTCGGAGCTTGCCCATGCCGCTTTTGGTACGCTTTAGCTACGCTGGTGAAAACCCAAAACAATAGAATGAATACCAGCAACATGGTGAATACATTCTTGGTGATGGAAAAATCGTAGAAAGAAGTCATACCACCGCCCAGCATACCGCCATCGAAGGTGGTTTTCTTCTCCAGATCATAGCATTCGCCTTTGTAAATAACAGTGTAAGTATCCTTCTCCTTGCCGTCTATCTCTTCAGTAACATGGTTGATACAATCTATTTCAACTTCTCCGAGCGGAAATTTTTCATTTTTGATATGCATGAGTACGCCATCGTACAATGCATAACGGTCAAATGCTTTGCGCCCGGTGCCATGTTCGCCAATATCAAATTTACCCGCCATAAACACAGACCAGCCTTGCCCCTGCGCATAAGCAATGATGGGAAGCGGCAGATAAAGGTCGCCAAAAATATGGAAAACATTCGCATCACCGATATGATGGAATGCCGTCAACTTTGGATCAAAACTTTCTTCATGGTGCTCATGGCAGGCACAAGCATGCGCATCTCCATGATGTTCGTCAGTGGTTGCGTGTTGCTCGTTGGCGGCTTCGCTGTGTTCGCCTTCGGAGTGGTTTTCCTGTGCGAATACAACGCTCATAGTGCCAACAAAAATCAGTAAACTCAGTATTATTTTGCGCATCGGGACAAATCTACTTTTACCTTTTTCAAAGCCGGTGCAAAAGTAAGGAGGGAATTCCGATTAACAAAACCAACCTGAACTTTTTTTACAAAGCAGTGAAGTTTAGAATGACTGAAAGACAATAAGTTATGCGATATGACATCCAAACAAACTTGCAGCAAATTGCTATTTCGAATAATAAAAAAGAAAAATGTTCGTCGGGTGAATAAAGTTACAGAATTTTGATTGGAGTAGCACAAAAATGACCGAATGGGGAAACTCAAAAGTTAATGATAAAAAATTAAGACGTTGGGTTTTGAAGAAACTGCGGCACAGGAAATTTGAGCAGCATATAAATACCTTTCGCGCTAACATCGAAAGCCGCCACTTGGAGCATTTGTTCTAATTTATTCTCATACGTGTTTTCCCACTTTTCAGAATCGCCGATGCAGTTATAAATGTCAATCTAAACTTCGGTTTGGGAAAGCATAAAACACTGACGGAGCAAAGGAATCTCCCAATAACAACGCCATTTGTCGAAGCGGTTCCGCTCTTCCGTTGTTTCTGAAAGTATCTCAAACAGGGCGTAAGGATTGGGCGTTGCCTGCGTTCGAGGTGAATGCCGATGAAAGTGGGTTCGCCTTTTACCACCATCGCATGCGGGTAGTAATTCAATTGGCAACGATCAATTCGTGGTTGTCCGAAGCGTATCCCATGCAACGCTTCCTTGATAAAAAAAATACCGTTGCTCCGAATGGTATTCCATTTCGGGGTATTTCTCAAGCGTGTATCTTTTCCGAATGGTAGCGGCCATTGTAATGGATTTACAAGTCTTTGGGCTTCGTGCTTATTTGAGCGTGAGAATGCTTTCGTTTAAATTTGCTTCCCCAAATAAAACCCTTTAAGCAAAAGGGAATAGCGCAACAATGTTCCCAAAATTAATCATCCAATGCCTCCACCTCGGTTTCTGCAAAACTGTCCACGGGGATGTTGTGTCGCACGAAATTGCACCACTGACAGTCGGGCTTACCGCAACCTTCATAAAACTCATGGTTTTTAATCTTTTCGTACGTTTCGTGCACCAATTGTCGCATAAAACCGACATCTTTAGCAGAGAAGTCAATAAATTTGCTCGGAAAATGTCCTTTGCTGTCGGGATCGAGCCAGGTGATCACCCCTTTTGTGACTCGTCGGGAAGTGCGCTCGGCACTTTCGTATAGCAATTTATAAAATACCAATTGCCGCCAATAACTGCCCCCGTAGGGAGGTGAGTGGTCGGCGGTGCGCAGGCGCGCGGCATCGGCTTTGCCGGTTTTGTAATCTACAATCGTTGCCGTGAGTTGCTCCTGCAAATCGAGCCGATCAATAGTGCCGCTTACGGGTACGCCATCAATCTGGGCATTGCGGATAGTGAATTCCACGCGAACTTTTGGCGACCACGTTTCCGCTTGCTGCTGATAAAAAGTTGCGAGATTTCTCCGCCCCAGTTCGAGCCGCCGTTCAAATTCGCGCCGGGAAAAATTGCCCCGCAACTGCTGCATTTCTTCTTCATACAACTGCACCAAGAATCGTTCATCCGGAAATTTTTTACTTTTCGACAACACCATTTTCTCGAACAAGCGGCGCAGCGCGTTGTGCATCGCCGTGCCGTAGCTCGCACTTTCGCTGGGCAGTACCGGCGCTTTGAGCACATTTTCAAAATAAAATCCAAGTGGACATTTCAGGTATTGGTTTAATGCAGAAATCGTCAGGGTAAAACCTTCCAGAAGCTCTTCAATCGCCGCTTTGTCGGGTGCTGTAACCACCGGCGCCGGCAATTCGGTCAGTTGCAAAAACTGCGATTCGATCATTGTTTCTTCCGAAACGCTGCGTTGCACTACAGGAAGCTGCGCACCCCTGGTAATTTCGTCCACAAAAACGGCGCGTTGTAGCTCTTTGCCGGCCTTGTCCTGTTCGCTATAAGAAATGTGCAACCATTCCTTGGCGCGGGTCATCGCCACATAAAAAAGGCGGCGACGGGCTTCCAGCGCATCTTCCTCGCCCGAAAACGTCAACGTGTCAGGCAGTGGAAAGCGGTACGAACTGTTGCGCCCCGAGGGCTCCCAATAATCTTTGGTACAATCGAGCAGGAAAACCCGCTGAAACTCAAGCCCTTTGGCGCTGTGTGCAGTGAGCAGATTCACGCCGTGCGCCGCGGTAGTCACCTTGTTGATGCCGATAGGCAAGCGATTGGCGTCCATACTTTGCAGCGTTTCCAAGAGCTGGCGCAGCGTCAGTCGTGGCTGGCGCTCGGTTTCTTCCATGGCGAAGTCGAAAAATGTTTTGATCACTTGAATCAACCAGACGCGGTCGGCATGCTCGCTCACCATTTTGAGCAATCCGCTCCGGTTGATAACTTTCTCCAGCAAGGCAGGCAAGCTCGCACCGCTCAGTTCACCGAGCAGATTTTCGATTAAATCCGACAAACGATACACGGCTTTGGGTTGTTCCAAATTTAATTCGGCGATTATTTCCTGCTTGCGCAAGATGTCGCGCAGCCTGGGGCGTTCGGTTAGGTCAAACTTTGCCAGATAGACGCTCAACTTGGTCACATCTGACGGGGACAAGCCCAGAAAATCTACATGTAACAAGCGAAACAGCACGTGTTCGCCACTATTCGGCGATTGATATTCGGCTTGCAAATATTCCAACAATTCCCGCAGATTGCGAATCAGCGATTGATCAAGAATGTTGACGCGGCGCTTCACGTTATAAGGGATTTCCTTCTTATCGAGCAACGAAATAATATTTTGCACTTGCTTGTGCCGGGCATAAATCACCGCTACTGCTTCGAGTGGAAAACCCGATGCTTGCATTGCTTCGATTTGCTGCACGATGTCTACTTCCTCCTGGACACGATTGGGATACGCGACCATTTTGGGTAACACATCGAGTGCCGCAAATTCCTGATGCCTCGCATGAAGATTTTTTTCAAAACCTAACTTACTCAGGTTATTAGCAATGCGAATGTGATTGTGAGCAATCAAATTTCTTGCCGTATCGAGAATGCACTGCGATGAGCGATAGTTGTCACGCAGCAACACCAATCGAAGATCGGTTTTGTAGGTTTCGTAGAAATCGGTGAGATTTTTCAATCGCGCGCCCTGAAACTCGTAAATAGATTGATCATCATCTCCAACGATAAAGATATTCGGATTGTCCCAGTATTCGACGAGCTTTTGCAAAATTTTATTCTGCGCACCGTTGGTATCCTGGTACTCATCAACCAGAAAATAGAGATACTGCTCTTGGTAATTGCGCAGCAATGCCTCATTTTCCTCAAACGCTCGCAACACCCACAGGATCATGTCGTCATAATCGTAGCGCCGCGCCTGATGCATGGCTCGCTCGTATGGAGGGTACAACGCCGCCGCCGCGCGCAGGCGTTCCATGCGTTCGGTTGTTTCCTCGATTTTGGCTTGTTTGGGTTCGCCTTTTCTGAAAGTACCCCGCGTTACTTGATAAATAAATTCCTTTCTGTTGGGAAGATCAAGCAGATATTCATCAATTTTTTTGTGAATATATTCGACTGTCCAGGCTTCGGTTTTCATCAGCTTGAACAGTTCGTACAGGTGTTTTTCATAGAAATAAACATCGGATTGCCCACGCTTAAGTGGATGCACAACATCCAGATCATCAATGAGTTGCCGAATAATTTCTACGCGTTCGAGGTCGCTCAGAGGTTCCAGATCGCTTCGTCCAAAGAGTTCCAGATTGTCCTGAATAATGCTGTTGCAAAACGAATGAAACGTGAAAATGTGCACCCGATACGCTTCTGGGCCAATGAGATCGAGCAGGCGGCGGCGCATGGCGTGCACGCCCGCATCGGTGAAGGTCAGGCAAAGAATATTTTGCGGCAGCGTGTCCGTTTCCAGCAGAATGCGCCCCACCCGTGCGGCGAGGATTTGCGTTTTGCCCGTACCGGGACCCGCGACCACCAGCACGGGGCCTTCGATTTGATCCACGGCTTCGCGTTGCGCCGGATTCAGGCGTTCCAGTTCGCGGAGGAAAGTTTCATTATACTGCTGTAAATCTTGCAATGTTGAATGTTAGATATTGAATAAGCTGCTTGCCAAATTCAAAATTAAGCATAAATCATTCAACATTAAACAATGCCCGGCATTTCCATTTCGCGCTTTAGTTTGTCCATGTCGCGCACGAGCAGGCGGCGGCGGTCGAAAGTGAGGATGTTTTTATCGCGCAATTCGTTGAGCACCGTGTTTACCGTTTGGCGGGAGGTAGCGGTCAAATTGGCAATTTCCTGATGCGTCAGGAATTTGCGCACCAGCATTTCGTAGCCCACACGTTGTCCTTTTTTACTCGCCAAATCGTACAGATATTCAATGATGCGCGAGCGGGAGTCTTTAAAAACCAATGATTCCAGGCGTTGCTCAAGCTCCAGCATCCGCGAGCCCATCATTTTCATTATAAAAAGGCTTAGGTCATTGCGATCGCGCATCAGGATTCTCATTTCCTGAATGCCGATCACACAAACCGTCGCTTCCTCCATCGCGTAAGCAAAGTCGCGGCGTTTGTCTTCGCCTATCAGCGCCAGTTCGCCGAAAACCTCGCCTTTGCCGAGAATGGCTTTGGTGATTTCCTTGCCCGAATCGCCATAACTCCCGATTTTCACGCGCCCTTCGGTGATAAAAAAGATTCGGTCAGAATATTCCTCCGGCAAATAAATATATTCTCCCTTTTTATAAACTTTGTGAATATGCCGATCCATTTCTTCTTTGGTCAGCTTGGTCGGACAAAGGATCTGCGTGATGTCTATATTTTCCAGATACCAAAATGATTGATTGCTCATCTTGCAAAACGAATTTTAGGTTTTTCGGCATTGAAACACTTTGCCGAGGCATCAGTTTCTTAAGGAAAGTTTAAATTAACTGGGCAAACCGTCCTCCACATGACACTTTCGTCGAAGATACTAAACTTTTGAAAGATAGGATTAATCCTCTTCCGGACGCAGGTCAAAAAGCAGGCGCAGTTTTTCCAGTTCTGGGTTTGTTTCTCTCATTTTCAGATATTTTTCTTTGATACTCAGCGGTTTTTGTATTTTAGGAGCCCCCTGAAGGCTTTCGGTTTTTTTGATCGAAAACATGAGTTCCGATTCGCCAAAATACTGCCGGACATATTCAATCAAGTTTGATTCTTCGCGAATTGCGTTTTCAGCAATAGACGAGCCAGCTACCGCTGTGACGTGTTTGTGGTCCAATTTCAGTATGACATCCTGTAGGAGCATCTTGACGCCATCCGGCAGGTCGCTTTCGTCAATATACTGCTGCCAGGCGCTGGCAAGTTCTTCAATGGTCAATTCCGGTGCTTCTACCTTACGGGCGCCGTTTTCCTCCTGCTGAATTTCCTGCAAAATGGATTCCAGATCGCCGAGTTTGGGAATCCTGTGTTTATCCAGATTTTTTGCTTTCGCAAATAAAGGAGATGCGGCTTCTTCCACTTTTGGCTCCTCATAGGAATAAGCGGGCGGCTGGCTGTGGGTAGCGGATGAAAGATTGCGCTCGTCCTTCATCACTGGTGTTTCTAACTTCCCATCAGGCTTTTTTTTTTCTTCGCCAACCAGTTCCGGTTGACGGGCTATCTGTACTGCCCGGTTGATGTAGCTCATTTTTATCAGTGCCATTTCCACGTGCAGCCTTTTGTTGCGGGCATTTTTATACTCTACATCACAGTCATTTGCAATATTTAAAGCCGTGAGTATAAACGAGGCGGGCGTCATTTTTGCCTGTTGCAAATAGCGCGCCTGGAGCGTTTCGCTGATTTCAAGCAATTGCAACGTTTGTTCGTCTTTGCAAATGAGCAGATTCCGCAAGTGTTCGGCAAAACCATTGATAAACAGTTCAGCGTCAAAGCCTTTGCGGAGGATATCGTCGAAAATGAGCAACACCCGCGACACGTCTTCCACGAGCAACGCATCTGTCAGGCGAAAATAGTAGTCGTAATCCAGCACGTTCAGGTTGGAAATAACGTCCTGATAGGTAATCTTCTTACCTGAAAACGCTACAATTCGGTCGAAAATAGACAGGGCATCGCGCAGCGCACCGTCAGCTTTCTGGGCAATGATGTGCAATGCATCTTCCTCTGTCTCAATGCCTTCTGTTTGGCAAATGTGTTGCAAATGCGCCACCATATCGGGCACCTGAATACGGCGAAAGTCGTAAATCTGACAACGCGACAGAATCGTGGGGATGATCTTATGTTTTTCGGTGGTTGCCAGGATAAAAATGGCATAAGGCGGCGGCTCTTCCAGTGTTTTCAGGAAAGCATTGAACGCCTGCTGCGAGAGCATATGCACTTCGTCAATGATAAATACCTTGTACTTGCCCTGCTGCGGCTGAAAGCGCACCTGCTCGATGAGCGCGCGGATGTGTTCCACCGAGTTGTTGGAAGCAGCATCGAGTTCGGTAATATTGAACGACGCATTTTCGTTAAACGATTTGCACGAACTACATTCGTTGCACGGTTCGAAGTCTTTGGTAGGATTCTGACAGTTCAGCACTTTCGCCAGGATACGCGCGCAAGTCGTTTTGCCCACGCCGCGAGGTCCACAAAACAAAAAGGCGTGCGCCAGTTGTCTGCTCTGCAACGCATTCTTGAGCGTGCGCGACACGTGCTCTTGCCCTACCACATCTTCAAAGCGATTGGGGCGATATTTTCTTGCCGATACGACGAAATTGCTCATGCTACTTTCTCACATTCAAGAGTTAACGCTCAAAATATCTCCATTATTGAATTTTGAATTCCTCCATCAGGAACGTTCCGAACTTCAAAGTTACAAAAAATAGTGGGGAGAAGAAGTTGAAGCAAAAAGGATAGGCGTAAAAATTTGCAGAACTACCCTTTCCGAAGGCATCTAACCGAGTAATCCTGCAAATTCTGTAAAAAATCAGCCATATGGTATCATCGCACCAGCATGCGCCGGTTGGGAATGTCAATCGTCAGGGCTTTGTCCTTAAACCAGCCGCTGCCGATCAAACCCTCATAAATCAAGCCTTCGCGGAAGGTCACGCTTACATCTTTTCCGGCTACGTAGGGCACTGCACACAAGGCACCGGTGGGAATCTGGGCAAAATAATCTTTCAAATTTTTCTCCTTGTCATGCACCCGCTCGCGGCAGTCTTCTTTTTTAACGCCCATTTTATCCATAAAGAAAGGATTGACTAACAAGGTGTTGTAACCGCTACCGGTATCAAATTCAGCTTCAATCGACACGCCATTCACACAAACCTGAATAAAAATATCCAGCGCTTTATCGCGGTATTGTTGCACGGTGAACGGAATCAATTCGGCGCTTGCTTCCAGTTTTTTCAAGCTCTCCGGCGTCTCAATGATCAATTGTTTGCTTTTAAAATCAATTGTAAAAGGCTGATTTTCAAACATTTTTAATGAAATAATACCATCCATGCCGTACTCATCCAACGGCGCATAGTAGCCAATGTAAGGATTGAGTTGTTGGTGCCCGTCAATTGCCAGCGCAGAGATCGAATAAATCTCACTGTCCAGCCGCTCACCGTTGTGCCGGAAGCCAGTGAAATAACCCGCAGACTTTGCGACGTTTTTGATGCGTTCGAAGTATTTGCCTGACAGCACATGCGCGCCGCCACCGGTATCGAGCAGGAAATTGCCGGTAATGCTGTCGTTGACGGTAGCTTTTACAAAAATGTAGCCGTTGTCGGTGATTTGCAAGGATATGGACTTTTGACCAAAAGCGTTGAGCAGCGCTCCGAGCAACAGGAGCAGGGTGATTACATGGTTTGTTTTCATTTTTAGTTTTTGCGTAAGTGACTATTCATTTTAAAAAAAGTTACAAATCCACAAAGTATTTTTGCCAGCTTTAGCAAATGAATGGCTCGCTTGCTTAGTTTTATTTTTAAACTAAGCGCCATTGTTTTTGTTTTTGCTTTATCAAAGTGTAGTTCAGACAACCCGAAACTCGGAATTTGAAATTTATTTTATATGAAAATTGCTATCGCCCAATTGGATTTTCACATCGGTGATTTTGAGGGGAATCTTGCCAAAATGCTCCGTGCCGTTGCGGAAGCAAAAACGCAGCAGACAGATTTGATTTGTTTCACGGAACTTGCCGTATGTGGCTATCCGCCGCAGGATTTTCTGGAATTTGAAGATTTTATCGAAAAAGCCCATGCTTCGGTGGAGCGTTTGGCGCAGGAGGCACAGGACATTGCGATTGTGGTAGGGGCCCCGACTAAAAATCCGGTGATTGAAGGTAAAGATTTATATAATTCTGCTTATTTTTTAGCAGACGGCGTGATAAAATACGTACAGCACAAAACATTATTGCCGACTTATGATATTTTTGATGAATATCGTTA
>CAZQTF010000036.1:0-22062 GCA_964596135.1 uncultured Saprospiraceae bacterium
TTGAAATAAACGTTCAAGATTACTTAAATCTACGACTAACTCGGAACAGAACCTTACAAAATAGGCATTATCGGCGATCACATTCGCCAGTATATTGGCCAGCCACGGATACGTCAGCGCCTGCTGCAGCCGATAACTCCAGCGCATTTCCGAGCCAAGTACCCGTCGCACCCGTTGATCGTATTGTTTCATAAAGGTAGCCGAGAAGTTATTTTCCGCCAGACAACGCTCTGCCTGCTCTGCCGCAATAAAGCCACTGTAAAACGCATTGCCGATGCCCTCGCCAGTGAGCGGGTCAATCAGATGCCCGGCATCACCAATCAACATATAATGATCGCCCGAGAGGGGGCGCACCTTCGAGCCTAAAGGCAGAGGAAAACCTTTGATGTCGCCAGCCAGTTCTGCTTCCGCAAAACGCTCGCGCAGCACCGGATGCGTCATTACCAGCCTGAGCAATTCTTCGCGCAGATTCGCCTTTCGGCGGCTCAATACATCCGTGCGTAATCCCAAACCGACATTGGCATAGCCGTTAGGCAAGGGAAAAATCCAGAAATAGCCAGGAACAATAGATTTAACGAAGTGCAGCTCGATCGCGTCCGGGCGCATACCGCGCACATTGCGATAATAAGCGCGCACTGCGCCGGCATGATGCCTGGGGTCTTTGGCCAGCCCTGCGTGCTTGCGACTGAAAGCAGACTGTGCCCCGGAAGCATCCATCAGCAGACGGGTTTTTACCTGAAAATTGCCGGATTTGTCGGATACGATAAATCCCTCCGGGATGCGCTCGAAGTGGTCAATCGCCGTATTTTCAAATAACTGGATATTGTCTCTTCGTCGTGCTTCTTCGACTAAAAAATGATCAAAGTTTTCCCGACGAACAACGTATCCGGGGGTCGTAGGTACTTTTTCTGCGGTAAGGGGGCGAAAAGGAATGTGAATTTCCCGCAAATTGGGCGCTACCAATGTAATACCATTGATACCCTGCTGGATGGGCTGGTGAGCAAAGCGTTGTAAAATAGCTGGGTCGAGCCGTTTGAGTAGCGTGAGCACCTTGCCGCTGATAGCATCGCCGCAGACCTTGTCGCGCGGGAAAGTCGCCTTATCTACCAAAATGCTGGGAATCCCCAAATAACTCAACTTGAGCGCTGTAGCCACCCCGCCAGGACCCGCGCCAACAATGCAAATATCTGTATGAAGCATAGCTTTGAATGATAATTGGGAATGCCTAAGGTAAGTAATATGTTGGAAAGCAGAAATAAAAAAGCCTGGCTGCTTTCCCGTGTGTTTGTGATTAGAGCGCCAGGCACAAGTTGTTCATAGTCATGTGCGGCAAATATAGCATATTCTCTATTAAAAAAGCAAGCCTTTTTGAAAAAAATTGAAAAAGTGAGTTCTTGATGAGGTAATTTTTTTTAAATTTCTAATCATCTCTTTTTTTACAAGCGAATAAATCTTAACTTCGTAGCCCATTTGCGTTATAGTAAAAATCTTGTTGGAGAGCTGCCGGAGTGGTCGAACGGGCCGCACTCGAAATGCGGTGTACTGGCAACGGTACCGGGGGTTCGAATCCCTCGCTCTCCGCTCTTGCCGAGAGGCAGGCTCGCTCGTCAAAGCTTTATTTCAGGCATGCTTCTTTTTTTTCATGCACATCTCCATTTTTCAAAAAATTGCCGAAACTTTAGTAGATTTTACACGCCACAAAACAATTTTGCATTAAGGACAAGGCGCCCTTGCCAAAAAATTGCCATCTGTTATGCCTCAATTGCAAAAATCTGCATCTGTTTTTTCTTCAGAAATTTTATGACATTTGCAGCGACAATACAAATTGCCTCACACAAAAATATCAATTGAATGACTACCACTTTTGAGATTCCGGTTCGGAAAACCACAAAGAGCCGTTTGTCGCAGGTGGACTTCAGCCACTTGACTTTCGGTAAGTATATTTCTGACCATATGCTGGTAACGGATTACCGCGACGGCGAATGGCAAGCCCCGGAGATTCTGCCTTACAGTGATCTTTCCCTGCCCCCGGCAATACTGGCACTGCATTACGGACAGAGCGTTTTTGAAGGAATGAAAGCGTTTCGCATGCAAGATGGCAATGTGTCGATTTTCAGAATCGAAAAACACTACGATCGCCTTTGCAAGTCTATGGAGCGCTTTTGCATGCCGCTGCTGCCCAAAGAAATTTTTGTAGAAGGTTTGAAAAAGCTCATTGAAGTAGATTCGGCGTGGGTGCCTGTCGAAGAAGGCAGTTCTCTGTACATCCGCCCGTTCGTTTTTGCTTCCGAAGAACGTTTTGGCGTAGGTCCATCCAATGAATACAAATTTATCACTTTCACTGGTCCGGTAGGTCCCTATTATGCCAACCCGCTGCGGGTTAAAATTGAAGACCACTACATCCGCGCGGCAAAAGGAGGAACCGGCTATGCCAAATGTGCCGGCAACTACGGCGGCGCCCTTTATCCAACCCAGAAGGCAAAGGAGGAAGGTTTTGATCAGGTACTCTGGACCGACGGCTCCCCGGAGTTGAATATTGAAGAGTCGGGCACGATGAACGTCATGTTCTTGATTAACAATGTTTTAGTGACACCGCCCCTCTCCGACACGATCCTCGATGGCGTAACCAGAGATTCGCTGCTCACCATCGCGCGGGATATGGGCTATCGCACTGAAGAGCGCACCATTAGCGCCTTTGATCTTGTAAAAGCACACGAAGACGGCTTCTTGCAGGAAGCGTTTGGCGCAGGGACAGCCGCGGTGACTGCTCCAATTCAAACGATTAACATTCAGGGGAAAGATTACACACTCCCCCCTTATACCGAAACGAGTTTTTGCCATCAGCTAAAAAAACGACTCACGGCTATTCGCACCGGACAAGAAAAAGATGTATATTTCTGGAATACTATTATCCAGAAGTAAGACATCTGAAAGCATGAAAGCGTGGGAAGTCAGTATTATTCAGGCGACTACCTCCGAGGACTTCGCGGTCGCGGGGCATTTTATTCTCGATTATTCAAAAGAATTTCACGAAAGCCTGAGTTTTCAAAATATTGAAAAGGAGGTCAGTCGTCTGCAGGAAATGTACAGCCCGCCGGATGCCCGTCTATTCTTGCTGAAAGTAGGCGATGAAGCTGCTGGTTGTGTGATCGTCAAACGCTTCTCCGCGGATGCCATGGAAATGAAACGAATGTATATTGCCCCTAGGCATCGGGGCAAAGGCTATAGTCAGGCGATGCTCGACATGGCGATCGGCACAGCACGTAGCATGGGGGCTCGCCGGCTCCTCCTTGATACCGACCCTTCTATGCACAATGCTATTTATCTATATGAAAAGAATGGGTTCAGGTCTATCCCTCCTTATTATCAAAGTCCTTTGCCCAACGCCTTATTTTTTGAGCTACTTTTGTGAAAACAAAATACCTTCGTTATGGACAGTTACCTGACCAGCGCCATCAAGCAGTTTCAATATTACAAAAGCCTTGCGGACAAAGCCATCATGCAAGTAGAAAATGATGAACAACTCAACTGGCAACCAGACGCTCAATCCAACAGTATTGCTGTTATCGCCAGGCACATGGCGGGCAATATGCTCAGTCGCTGGACGGATTTTTTGTCTTCAGATGGCGAGAAATCTTGGCGCAACCGCGAAGCAGAGTTTGAAGGCGGATACAATAGCCGGGAAGATATGCTGGCGCATTGGGAGCAAGGCTGGCAGTGCCTTTTCGATGCGCTTGAACCCTTGAGCAAGACCGATCTGGAACGTATTATTTACATTCGTAACGAAGGACATACCGTCGTAGAAGCCATCAATCGCCAACTGGCGCATTACGCCTATCACGTTGGGCAAATCGTCTATCTCTCCCGCATGCTGGCAGGAAACAACTGGCGTTCACTTTCCATTCCCAAAGGTGGCTCGGAGGCGTTTAATGCTGAAAAATTTGCCCAGGAAAAAGGGCGCCGGCATTTTACAGATGACTTGAAATAAAAAAGCCCCGGCACAAAGCCAGGGCGCCAAACTTTATCTGAAGGGCAACTATAAAAACAGTATCATAAGCGAAGATAAAGCCCCCGCGAACGCTATGCAAATTTGTAGTTGCAAAATTCTGAGCAACTCGGTTTACAAAGCTGTTTCCGACGCGATGACCGAAGTAAAATACTCGCGGTTGAGCATGGCAATGTTTTCCACCGAAATTTCTTTCGGGCACTCTGCTTCGCAGGCGGTGATATTGGAGCACATACCAAAACCTTCGGCGTCCATTTGTTTCACCATCGCCTGCACCCGACGACGGCGCTCCACCTGCCCTTGCGGCAACAACGCGAGATGCGATACTTTGGCAGAAACAAACAACATAGCCGACGAATTTGGACAAGCCGCTACACAAGCGCCACATCCGATGCAAGCTGCTGCGTCGAAAGCTTCGGCAGCCGTGTCTTTCTCAATCGGAATAGCATTCGCGTCCTGTGCCTGACCGGTGTTCACCGAGATATAACCACCCGCCTGAATGATGCGATCGAACGCCGAGCGATCAATGGACAAGTCTTTCAGCACCGGAAACGCTGCCGCACGGAATGGCTCGATGACAATGATATCGCCGTCTTTGTACTGGCGCATGTGCAACTGGCAGACCGTTGTGCCCTGCCAGGGACCGTGCGGACGCCCGTCGATCACCATATTGCAAGTGCCACAAATACCTTCCCGGCAGTCATGGTCAAATGATACCGGGTCTTTCTTCTCGGCAATGAGTTGTTCATTCAGCACGTCGAGCATTTCCAGGAAGGACATGTGTGAATTTGCCTCTACCTGATATGTTTCGAAGCGCCCTTTATCTTTGGTATCTTTTTGTCTCCAGATTTTTAGTGTCAGCTTCATGATTTTAGATTTTGGTGGCGATGAGAATGGAGAGAGATGTATATCTCCCATCTACCCCGTCCACTATACTACTTATAACTTCTGGTTTTCAACTCAACATTTTCAAACTTGAGTTCTTCTTTGTGCAAAGCCGGATCGTCATTCCCCCGATATTCCCAGGCTGCCACGTAGGTATAATTGGCATCATCGCGGAGGGCTTCGCCTTCTTCGGTTTGGTACTCCTCGCGGAAGTGACCGCCACACGATTCATTGCGATTCAGTGCATCTATCACCATCATTTCTCCCAGTTCCAGAAAATCGGCAACGCGACCGGCTTTTTCCAGTTCGGGGTTGAATTCATCCACAGCCCCCGGCACGAATACATCCTTGTAAAATTCTTCGCGAAGCTCGCGGATCATCTGGCGCGCTTTGGTTAAGCCTTCAGCGCTGCGCGACATACCGCAATATTCCCACATGATCTTGCCGAGGCGGCGATGGAAACTTTCCACCGACTGATTCCCTTTGCTGTTAATAAAATGCTCAAGTTGTTCGCGGGTTTCCTGCTCGGCTTTGGCAAATTCCGGTAAATCCGTGCTGATCTTCGGCGTGCGAATTTCATTCGACAGAAAGCTACCGATGGTGTAAGGCAATACAAAGTAGCCGTCGGCCAAGCCTTGCATCAGTGCCGACGCGCCGAGACGATTGGCGCCATGATCGGAGAAATTGCACTCACCGATGGCAAACAAGCCCGGGATATTCGTTTCCAGGTTATAATCCACCCAAAGCCCCCCCATCGTGTAATGCACCGCCGGGTAAATCTTCATCGGCGTTTTGTAAGGATTGTCACCAGTGATTTTTTCGTACATATCGAATAGGTTGCCGTACTTCTCCCTGACGACCTCCTCACCCAATTCGCGGATTTTTTCTTTACTCGGATCGTGCAGCCCCATGGTGTTGGCTTTCGATTTGCCGTAGCGTTCGATTGCTGAAGCAAAATCCATAAAAACCGCCAGACCTGTGGGTGCAACGCCGTGCCCTTTGTCGCATTCTACTTTGGCAGCACGCGAAGCCACGTCGCGCGGCACCAGGTTGCCAAATGCCGGATAACGACGCTCCAGGAAATAATCGCGATCTTCGTCAGAAATGTCATTGGCAGTCTTTCTGCCTTCTCGGATCGCCTGAGCATCTTCCTGTTTTTTCGGCACCCATACGCGACCATCGTTGCGCAAGCTCTCCGACATTAAAGTCAGTTTCGACTGATATTCACCGGATTGTGGAATGCACGTCGGGTGAATTTGCGTAAAGCAGGGATTCGCCATATAGGCGCCACGCTTCACCGCGCGCCAGGCTGCCGTTACATTGGAGCCCATAGCATTGGTAGAAAGATAGAAAACATTGCCATAGCCGCCGGTAGCCAGCACCACGCTGTGCGCGCCAAAGCGCTCCAGTTTACCCGTCAGCAAATTACGAGCAATGATACCGCGTGCTTTGCCGTCAACGATCACGAGATCAAGCATTTCGTGGCGGTTGTACATTTGCACGGTGCCCAGCGCGATCTGCCGAGAGAGCGACTGGTAAGCGCCTAACAGTAACTGTTGCCCGGTTTGACCGCGAGCGTAGAAAGTGCGGCTTACCTGCACTCCACCGAAGGAGCGGTTTTCGAGCAATCCGCCATATTCACGCGCAAACGGCACGCCCTGTGCCACCGCCTGGTCAATGATCGCAGCGCTTACTTCCGCAAGGCGATACACGTTCGATTCGCGGGAGCGATAGTCGCCGCCTTTGATTGTATCATAGAATAGGCGATAAACGCTATCGCCGTCGTTTTGATAATTTTTGGCAGCATTGATACCACCCTGAGCGGCAATGCTGTGTGCCCGACGGGGGCTGTCATGGAAGGTAAAGCATTTGACGTTGTAACCCAGTTCGCCCAGTGTAGCCGCTGCCGAAGCGCCCGCCAAGCCTGTGCCGACGATGATTACTTCGATGCGTCTTTTATTTGCCGGCGCCACCAGCGGAACCGTCGAACGGTACTTTGTCCATTTTTCATCGAGTGAACCGGGGGGTATTTTGCCGTTTAATTCCATTTTTATTGAGATTTAGAGCTTTCTAACAGATGGTTTCTAATTTAATTTTCAGACTCTTATGCTTTATGAATTTTCAACACTGGAACATTGAGATTCCGCCGCAGCAATGGCTTGTTATTTCATCAAATACATGTAAATGGGAATCAGTGCAAACAAAGCCGGAACGATGATCGAATAAGCCTTGCCCACAAATTTGATCACCGGTGTATATTTTTTATGATTCAGCCCCAGCGTTTGAAATGCACTTTGAAATCCGTGCCACAAGTGAAAAGCAATAACGACCATGGAAACGACATAAAATATTACAAAACCGATATTCTCATAGGTTTGAGCGGTGATCCAGTAGAGGTCTTTGTATTCCGTTCCGTCAATCGTTACGTAAGGCAGCCTGTCGAGCTTCATTTGCAGCCAAAACTGATACATGTGAATGAGAATAAATACGAAAATAATGATACCCAGCGCGCCCATGCGCGTGGATGCGAAAGCGCTTGTTCCCACCGTGCGTGTTTTCTTGACCGAGTAGCCCTGCGAGCCGCGAGCCGCCCGGTTTTTGCGCACCAGTAAAATACCTTGTATGGCGTGAATCAGAATAAAAATGTACAACACATAGGAAACGGTCTTAATCAAAGGGTTGTGCGTCATAAAATAAGCATAAACATTGAATGCCTCGCCGCCGTCATTATGCAGCAGCTGTAAATTTCCGGCGAGGTGCACAACCAAAAACAGGATCAGAAAAAGCCCGGTGATACTCATGACAAACTTTTGCCCGATGGAAGAGGTCAGGAAATTGGTAAACCAACTCATATCGTGTGTTTTGTATGGTTTTGTTCTTAACGTTTTGTTATCTTTGTAAGAAATTTCCGCATTGGATGCAAATCTAATTGTTAAAGTGGTTTTGCCCAACGGATGTTCGCTGTTTGTACAACAAAGGAAATTATTTAGAATCATTCTAAAAATCTGCATTGTTTTTTTACAAAATCTTTCCCAAACCGGGGTGGTACAACCAAAGCCGGGCAAGGAGCGTTTTATTAGTCATAAAAGATTGAAAATGAGCGAAACAAATTATAAAAAGCCGATCATTGAATTTAATGCATTTTTGGAACACTTCCCGACAATCGAGTTGCCCATAACCCTGAATGACGAGATTCACCACGAGTTCAGCAATATCAATGAACCGCTGCCGGCGCTGATGATTGAGCAGTTCATCCAGCCCTATGAGCCGGAAGAAGCCGATGAGTTTACCGAATACATCGCCTGCTTCAAAATTCCGGAAACGCATGATTTTCATGCCATTGTTGTCTGGCGGGCGGGGCTGCTAAGCTACACTTACACGATGATGACCTTCACCAAAAAAGGCGAACTGATTGACAAATACGCCATCGCGGGAACTTTTTACGATGGTCAACAACTTACACAGTCAGTGGCTACTATTGATGAGGATTGGGAAATGCTCATTATGTCGGGGCAATCAAAAAACGGTGAGCGCTACAATCCTGCCACGAGTCGGGTGACCAAGCTGGAATTATTGCCCGAAGGTCAAATCATTGAAATTGATAATTGATAACAATTTCTAAATGTTTAATCTTGATGGAATTAGGCGAGCAATTGATTATTATCTACAACATCAAAGGAATACCCGATAACCATTAACAGATACCAAATTTTTTATGTCAAAACGAAAAAGGAAATCCCAAAACAATAAACTGACCTCCAAACAATTACAACAGGAAATACTCAAGCTGCTGGAGAAAGAACCCCGTAAGCGCTACAATCCACACCAAATCATCAAGAAACTCGAAGTGGACAACAACAAAGACTCCGTGTTACACGCGCTGGAGCAGTTGGTGGATGCCGGCAAGGTCAATGCTTTGGGCGATTTTAAATTTAAAATAAAACCTCAACTATCACCGCAATCCGGACGTAATGGTAAAATGTACGAAGGTTATGTGGACATGACACGTACCGGCTCGGCGTATATTGTGAGCGATGACCTCGACGAAGACGTTTTTGTCATTGCCAGAAATCTCAATACCGCCCTCCATGGCGATCGCGTGCTCATTCGAGCCTGGGTGCCGCGTGGCAGACGTCGCGCTGAAGGCGAGGTGATAAAAGTGCTTGAACGCGCTACTGAATTCTTTCTGGGTACGATTCGCTATTTTGAAAAATATGCAATTGTTACGCCCGATCAAAGCCTTTCGCTGGACATTCTTGTCAATCTTGAAGATACGAAGGACGCCAATGAAGGCGACAAAGTAGTGGTGCGGATCAAGACCTGGGGCGAAAAACGCGGTGAAACCCTGCAAGGCAGGGTCACGACCGTACTGGGCAAAGCCGGCACCAGCGACATTGAGATGAAGGCAATTCTGATCAATCATGGTTTCAACCTTGATTTCCCGGAAGAAGTGATGACGGAAGTCGAACAACTGCAGGAAGAAATTACCGAAATGGAAATAGCCCGCCGCCTTGATCTGCGCCAGGTGACGACTTTCACCATCGACCCGTTCAATGCTAAAGACTTTGATGATGCGCTTTCCATTCAATACCTCGACAACGGCGACGTGGAAGTAGGCGTTCACATCGCCGATGTGAGCCACTACATCAAGCCAGGCACCAAGCTCGATCTCGAAGCATACCGACGCTCAACTTCGGTGTATCTGGTAGATCGGGTATTGCCGATGCTTCCCGAAAAATTATCCAATGAGCTGTGTTCGCTGCGTCCGAATGAAGATAAACTGACCTTTTCGGCAATTTTTACCTTTGATCAACATGACAAGATCGTGCGCAGGTGGTTTGGCAAAACCATTATTCACTCCGACCGGCGTTTTGTGTACGAAGAAGTGCAGGAAATTCTCGACCGCGGCGAAGGCGATTTCGTTAGTGAGCTAAAAAAACTCAATGAGCTGGCGCACAAGCTCCGCAAAGAGCGCTTCCGTAAAGGTTCCATCAATTTTGAAACCGAAGAAGTGCAATTTAAGTTGGATGAGGAAGGCGTGCCGATCGAGGTATTTGTGAAAGAACGCAAAGACGCGCATCTGCTCATCGAAGATTTTATGTTGCTGGCAAACCGCGAAGTAGCAACTTTTATTTCCGAAAAAGGTAAAGAACAGGAAATTCCTTTCGTATACCGTGTACACGACGAGCCCAATCCAGATAAAGTACATGAACTGGCGCTTTTTGCCAAAGAAATGGGCTTTCACATGAAAGTGGATTCGCCTAAAGATATCGCCAAATCTTACAATGCACTGGCAAAAGCCGCCGAAAAAAATCCTGCACTGCAACTGCTCGAGCCGATTGCGATTCGCACGATGGCAAAGGCGGAATACAGCACCATCAACATCGGGCATTATGGCTTGGCATTCGATTTCTATTCGCATTTCACGTCGCCAATCCGCCGTTACTCGGATGTGTTGGCACATCGCATTCTGGAGCTCAACCTTGCCTCGGATATTTTCTATCGCGTTGAAAAAGAACCACTTGAAGAGCGTTGCAAGCACATTTCGATGCAGGAACGCAAAGCGATGGAAGCCGAGCGTGAGTCGGTGAAGTACAAGCAGGTAGAATACATGTCGAAACACGTAGGCGACGATTTCCCGGGATACATCGCCGGCATCGTGGACCGGGGCTTCTTCGTGGCACTGGAAGAGACACTAGCTGAGGGTTTTGTCGGTTTTGAAACCATGAACGAACCCTTTGAAGTAGCCGAAAGCCGCCTGCGCATGCGGGGGATGCGTACGAGGCGCGAACTCAAAATGGGCGACAAAGTCATCGTACGTATTGTACGCACCGATCTGGAAAAACGTCAGATTGATATGATGCTGGCGGAAGAAGCCAAGCAGGCTATGATGCCCGCATCTCAAAAACCGGTACAGGAAAAAACTCCAAAAAAGAAAAAAGAGAAACAGAAGAAAAATGCATAGCGTCATTATGGTAAGTATCCGGGCAGAATTATTTTCTGTCTGGCAAGATTTTCAAGATAAACAGTAGGAGGGAATTTTTTAATTTTCAGCATGTAAAATATTGAAAATCAATTAAATACTACCTGTTTTTTCGTTTAATGTAATTTTATGCCGGCAGTACGTTTTATTTTATCCATAAAGTAAAAACGGGCGCTCCATGATACAAAATACTGCGTTTGGTGCTTACCTTTGCAGCAATACTCCTGCGCCATGAGTGTAACTCCGTTTATGCCTGTTTATCGCCGCGATCGCCTGCTGCGCATGACAATGGTACCTTTGCTGGGCATTATGTACCGGCACATCGGCGAGCCTTCTTCGCTTATTCATTTACTTCGAGACCCAGTTTATTATGCCGATTTAGCGGTTTGTATTGCATCCGTTTGGATTATCTGGGAACTGGCAAAGTGGATTGTTCGGTGGTTAGACCGGCGTTATTCCTGGATATCTGAGTTCTTCCAGCGATTGGTCGTGCAAGTGGTCGCCGTTTATGGCATGACAATCCTCTTTACGCTGCTGCTCACTTTCATCTACAACGACATTATAATGCGCGATCATCGCCATGAATTATATGATATCAGTTTTTCGTTTGTCATAGATGTCCCGGTTTCTATATTGATGCTTACTATTATACAATTACTTTACTATTCACTTTATCTTCAGGAATATTATACACAGCAATCGTCGGCAGTACCCGCGCCGCAGAGCATGCCCCTGGCGCCGGCTGCCCGCAAAAACGTGCTGGTTTATTTCGGTAAATCATTACTGCCGGTAGCACTCGAGGAAATCGCCTATTTTCATAAAGCCGGTGAAGTGACGTTGGTGCGCACGCTCGAAAACCAGGATTACCGCATTGATCAAACGCTGGAACAACTGATGAGCACCCTGCCTGCCAAACTGTTCTATCGCCTGAATCGCCAGATGATCGTCAATCTCGAAGCGGTAAAAGAAGTGAAAGGCGATGCCAGCGGCAAATTGTTTGTAGCGCTGGAACCAGCTTATAATGAGGAGGTTACCGTTAGCCGAAAAAAAGCTTCAGCATTTAAACAGTGGCTAAATGGATAGCGCTTTGAATATTAAGCACAAATATAAAAAAGGGGATAAGTGAGCGTTTTTTAAAAACATAGTTTTTAATTTATATCATTGATATTCATTGTATTAGCGTGTGGTGAATAATAGGTTTTTTTATGATTGATTGCTTATGACATTCAGGATTTAAAGAATGAGTTTATAGTATTTTGACTAACTTCTTGACAAAGGAAACCTGTTTAAAACGCTCGTTATCAGAATTTTATCTTGCAAAAAGCGACAAGCAAGCAGTAAAAGGTGCTATAATTACAAAACATACCGCCCTACTTAATTAAAACCAACGAACTAAAACTCTATGGATTTGATACGTGTTGCTAAATTTAACACAAAGAACATCCATGCGAATCAATCTTTTTAAAAAAGTTGTCGGTTTATTGCTTTTTGTTGTTGTGCTACAATCCTGTGCGAGCTACCGCCTGCAATATGCTAAAGGCATAGAACCGATTCAGTCGCCGCCCTCGGATCATTCCGGCAAAATTGCTCATACTATATACCTCATCGGTGATGCCGGGAATGCCTCGCCAGGCAGCGTTGTACCGGCGCTTGCGCTTTTGCAGGAAAAAATGCAAACCGCTTCCCAAAACAGTTCGGTCATTTTTTTGGGTGACAATATTTACCCGGATGGCATGGCGCCTCATAGCGAAAAGGAAGAACGGGCAATAGACGAATACCGCCTCAAAGCGCAGCTCGATGCGGTCAGGGATTTCAAAGGTAAAATTTTTTTTATTGCTGGCAATCACGATTGGTATGGCTATGGACTGGAAGGTGTCAGGCGGCAGCAAAAATTTGTGGAAGCCTACCTCGACCGGGAAGATGTGCTGCTGCCGAAACCCGGTTGCGGCGACCCCGTGGAGATAGACCTCGCCGATAACCTGGTGCTGGTGCTACTCGACTCACAATGGTGGCTGGAAAACTGGAATGGCGAAACCGAGATTAACGCCGGCTGTGAGGTGAAAAGCCGTCAGGATTTTAAACGCTTTTTTGAGGAAGCAATCAAAGGCAATCGCCATAAAAATATCGTGATCGCGCTGCATCATCTGCTTTATTCTTATGGATCGCACGGCGGAAAATACCGGCTTAAAGATCATATTTTCCCGCTCACCGCTGTCAACAAAAAACTTTGGATACCCATGCCCGTGATCGGTTCGATCTTCCCGTTCTACCGCGCTGCGATTGGCTCCAAACAAGACCTTGCGCATCCTGATTATCAGGAGTTGAAGAACACGCTAATCGGTTCGGCGCGCAAAAACGGCAATTTTATCTTCGCTTCCGGTCACGAGCATAGCCTTCAGTACATCGAGCAGGACGAGCAGCAGTTTATTGTCAGTGGGGCGGGCTCCAAGCACTCGCCGGTAGTGCTGGGCGATGGCGCCGATTTTGTGTATGGTGAGCACGGCTTTGCACAGCTCGATTTTTACGAAGACGGTTCGGCATGGGTGATTTTCTGGACAGCAGAACAGCCTGGCGGGCGCATTATTTTTAAAAAGAAGATCAAAGAAGCTCTGCCTGTGGCTGATACTCAATCGGCGAGAGATTTTCCGGATTATGCATCCGGCAGAAAAACAGTGGAGCGCCCTATCACCAGTTATAACTTCGAGCGGGGAGGACTGTGGCGCTTTCTGTTCGGCGAAAACTACCGTCAGACCTATTCGCTACAAATCGAAGTGCCGGTATTGGATATTTCCACTTACAACGGCGGATTGACGCCTGCCAAACTCGGTGGCGGTTATCAGACCAATTCCCTGCGGCTCAAGGACAACGATGGTCGCGAATACGCTATCCGCTCGCTCGATAAAGACGCTACGCGCACCATTCCTTATCCGTTTAATGAATCTTTTGTGCAGGGCGTTGTAAAAGACAACTTCAGCGCGGCGCACCCGCTGGCGGCGCTGCCCGTTGCTCGGCTGGCAGACGCGGCGGGCATCTATCACACCGATCCCCAGATTTATTACGTACCCAAACAGCCTGATTTGGCAAGGTTCAATGATCTTTTCGCCGACGCGATGTTTCAATTGGAAAAACGTCCTTCGGGTGACTGGCGCACCGCGAAAAACTTTGGTTTTGCGAAAGATACGGAGGGAACCCTGGACGTAGTGGACAAAATGCTGAAAGACAGGGATGTGAAAATTGACTATCGGGCGGTAGTGCGTGCCCGGATTTTTGACAATCTCATCGGCGATTGGGACCGGCACGATGACCAATGGCGCTGGGCAGAATTTGAAGAAGGCAAGCGAAAAGTTTATAAGCCGATTCCGCGCGACCGCGATCAGGCTTTCAGCAAATACGATGGTGCTTTGGTTGCCTTTGTGCGCCAGTTTGCTGCATTGGCAAAGCAATTCCGCCCTTATTCGGAAGATATCAAAAATATTAAATGGGCGAACTACAATGCCCGCAATTTTGATCCAACGTTTCTCAATGCACTGGAATGGGCAGATTGGGAACGGGAAGCCCATTTTTTGCAATCACAGCTTACCGATGCCGTCGTTGAGCAGGCTTTTCGCGATGCTTTCCCCAAACCAGTATACGATCAGGATGCAGCCTGGATCATACAACGCTTGAAATCGCGTCGCGACAAATTGGTGGACATTGCCCGGAAACACTATGCGTTTGTCTCCCGCAAAGTGGATGTGCTCGGCACAGATGGCAAGGAATTGTTTGCAGTAGAACGCCTCAACGATGATAGCACCCGTGTGACGGTTTACGATACCAATAAAAATGGTGATCGGCAGGAGAAACTTTATGAACGGATTTTTCTTACCCGGGAAACCCGCGAGGTGCGCCTGTACGGAATGGAAGGCGAGGATATTTTCAAAATCAGCGGCAACGCAGACGAAGGTATGCTGGTGCGCATCATCGGCGGTTTAGATGAAGATACGATTATAGATGAATCCGAGGTGCGTTCATCCGGTAAAAAAACAGTGGTCTATGATGCTGCAGCAGAAAAGACAAATCTTCACACGGGCCGCGAAACCCGTCTGCGCATTACCGACAATCCGGAGTTCAACAGCTATAATCGCCGCGCCAATGATTACGAATACGACTATGGCTTCAAATTGCCTATCATCGCTGCCAATCCCGACGATGGACTCTTGGTCGGTGGTTTGTTACAACATACCACCTACGGTTTTAAAAAATCGCCCTATGCCAGTAAGCATGCGTTTTCCCTGAAATATGCCCTGGAAACCTCCGGCATCAGCTTTTTGTACAATGGCGAGTACATCAACGTGCTGGGCAAGTGGGATATTTTGTTGAATGCCCAGTTCAATACGCCGTTGTACGCTGTCAATTTTTATGGCTTTGGCAATGAGACCCCTGATTATGAGGCGCTGCTGAACGATAAAGATGAGATTGACGAAGACGACTACGTGCGCGTGCGGCAGCGATTAGTAAGGTTTGAACCCGCATTGTTGCGCCGCGCCAATAGTGCTTTCTCCTGGTCGGTCGGACCCACTTTCGAGTCCATTCGCATTGACAGCACTGCCGGGCGGCTGATTCAGGAATATACCGATGTGTTTGATCCGGAGCTGTTTGATGGGCTGGAATTTCTTGGCTTGCGTTTTAATCTGAATCTTCACAATGTAGATAATCCGGCATTTCCAACCAAAGGCATCGGCGCGCAACTCGACGCCGGTTGGAAGCATCAGTTGGACAACCGCGACAAAAGTTTTCCCTACCTCAAAGCTTCGTTCTCGATTTATCAACAGGTGGCTGCCAGCGGCAAATTGGTTTTTGCTACCCGTGTTGGCTTTTGGCACAATTTCAACAACGATTTTGAATTTTACCAGGGGGCAACTCTCGGCGGCGGCGCTACGCCCCATGCCAATTTCCGGGGTTTCCGGCGTGAACGCTTCACCGGCAAAACCGCATTTTATAATAATCTCGACCTGCGCTGGAATCTTTTCAGTTCTGAAAATCGAACCCTTCCTTTTTCGATGGGAATTTTTGGCGGTTTCGATCACGGTCGCGTGTGGCTGGAGGGCGAAGACTCCAACATTTGGCACTATGCCTACGGCGCCGGCTTGTTTTTTGCGCCGTTCGATCTGGCGTCGGTTAGTTTCGGTCTGTTTCGGGGCGACGATCAGCAGTTGCGTTTTACGTTGGGCGGTGGATTTTTCTTTTGAAAATCGGTATAGCGGTCTATCCAAAAAGTTTATAAATTACAGCCGTAAATCTCATACTGTAAACCGATAAACCAATTCATAACCATGAAAGAAGACTGGGTATTGGTATTTTCCGCCGCAGAAGAATTCAAAGCCCGAATCGCGGATGATGTTTTGAAACAAAACGGCATTGAAAGCATGATCGTCAATAAACCAGATTCAATGTTTCCTTCTACCGGGGAGGCAGAATTATATACGCCTCGGGAAAAGGCAGAACAAGCCATCGAAATACTGCGCGCCAATAACATCCTCGATTAGCACGAACGACGCCATGGCGACACTTGCCCGCAACAGCAGGCTGCGTTTTCAACCTCCGGTCTGTTCGGCTGTTTACTTTGTAAATTCAGTACAAACAAGGAGATTACCATGAAACTCAACCCTTTGACGCCCGAAGAAGCCCGCGTGATCCTGCACAAAGGTACGGAGCGCCCGTTCACCGGCGAATTGCTGAACAATAAGACCGAAGGGGTGTACGTGTGCCGCCAATGCGAAGCCCCGCTGTACCGTTCGGAAGATAAATTCGAATCTTTCTGCGGATGGCCTAGCTTTGACGACGAGATTCCGGGCGCCGTGCGCCGCGAATTGGATGCCGACGGTCGCCGTACGGAGATTTTGTGCGCCAACTGCGGCGGACACCTAGGGCACGTTTTTATTGGCGAGGGTTTTACTGCCAAAAATACGCGCCATTGCGTGAATTCGGTCTCGATGAAATTCTACCCGATGGAAGAGTGGAAAAAAAAAGTCCAGGAACAAGAATAACGGAAACCGGGGTGTTTGCCTCTGGCTGCTTCTGGAGCAAAGAATACATCTTCAACCGGGCCCCAGGGGTGGTCGCCACGCGCGTGGGCTACACGGGCGGGCACACAGAAAATCCGACTTACACCCAGGTGTTGACCAAAACCACTGGCCACGCGGAAGCCGTGGAAGTGACCTTCGATCTCATGCAAACTTCCTTTGAGGAGCTCGCAAAGCTTTTTTTTGAAATCCACGATCCGACCATTGATCGCAGTGACAAAGGCGGGCAGTACCGCTCCGCGATCTTTTACCAAAGCGAAGCGCAGCGCGCCATTGCCGAAAGGCTGATCGAGACCCTGCGCGAGAAGGGTTTTGACGTTGTCACGACGCTCGAACCGGCGAGCACATTCTGGCAAGCCGAAGCCCGGCATCAAAAGTACTGCGACACCCGCGGCATGACGCCTAAGGAAAGTCGCGTGGAAAGATTTTAGGGATAAGTGCAATCGTCCGAATTTTTATTGGGGACGGCTTCTGTTTTTTGTAATTTTGAAATACCGAAAATAGTATTATGGGATTAACTTCGATGACCGCCAAACTCGGGGACACCAATTTCGTCACAGAACTCACCAATGGCACGCATATTATTATTGGCGACGAGCCGGAGAGCGTGGGTGGACGGGATCAGGGGCTTGATCCTTACGAGTTGGTCCTTGCCGGGCTTGCCTTGTGCAAAGCGGCTACCATGCGCATGTACGCGCAGCGCAAGGGCTGGGATAGTGGCGACATCACGGTGCAGATTGACCTGGAAACCGGTAAAGACAGAATACCGAAGTTCATCTCTAAAATTGCATTCACCGGTGACCTGACCAACGAACAAAAGCAGCGCATCGTACAAATTGGCGAAAAATGCCCGACCCATCGGCTTCTGGAAAACGATAAGATTTTTGAATCAGTCATTTTGTAAAAGAAACAAGAAATGAACTCGTGGACACTCAACGGCAAAACTGCCCTCATTACCGGCGGTACCAAAGGCATCGGTCTGGCTACAGCGGATGAATTTCTGGACCTGGGCGCAGAAGTGCTCATCGTAGCGCGTGGCGAAGACACGCTCAGCGAAGTGCTCAGCGCACGCCAGGGGCAGAAAATACACGGTATTGCTGCCGACGTAGCCAACGAAGCGGGGCGCCAGGCGATCGTTGCCAAAGTGAATGCGTTGTGGAGCAAACTGGATATCCTGGTAAATAATGCTGGCACCAACATTCGCAAGCAAACCATTGAATACGACTCTGCCGAGGCTCGTAAAATCTTTGAAATTAATCTGTTCAGCGTATTTGAATTATGTCGGTCATTATATCCTTATTTAGTAAAAGGTAATAATTCCGCAGTGGTGAATGTCGCTTCGGTTGCCGGGGTCTTTGATGTCCGGTCGGGGTCGCCCTATGGCATGACCAAAGCCGCTGAAATTCAGCTTACCCGCCACCTTGCCGCCGAGTGGGCGCCCGACAACATTCGCGTGAATGCAATTTCTCCCTGGTACACCATCACCCCGCTGACCGACGCAGTGCTCAGCATTCCCGAGCGTTTGCAGAATATTCTCGACCGCACGCCGCTGGGCAGAGTTGCCGAAGCCAAAGAAATGGCATCAGTGATTGCGTTTTTGGCCATGGACAAGGCATCTTACATCACCGGACAGAATTTGATGGTGGATGGTGGCATGAGTATCAAGGGGTTATAATGCATTAGGGAAACAGAAAAGGCTCCCGAAGCCAACACTCCGAAAGCCTTTTACTTTTATTAAGCAAACAGCCTGCCTACTGTATGTTACATACTATTAATATCTATAATATTCCGGTTTGAACGGACCTTTCTTCTCAACGCCAATGTATTCGGCTTGTTTGTCATTCAATTCTTCCAATTCCACACCGATTTTAGCTAAATGCAAGCGGGCTACCTCTTCATCCAGATGCTTGGGCAACACGTACACTTTGTTTTCGTACTTGTCCGAATTTGTCCACAATTCGATTTGCGCCAGCACCTGGTTGGTAAAGGAATTGGACATCACAAACGAAGGGTGCCCCGTGCCAACGCCAAGGTTCACTAAGCGACCTTCCGCCAGCACGATTACATCCTTACCGTCAATGGTAAATTTATCCACCTGCGGTTTGATTTCTACTTTGGTGTGTCCGTAGTTTTTCTTCAGCCACGCCATATCAATCTCATTGTCGAAGTGACCTATGTTGCACACGATGGTCTTATCTTTCATCAACTTGAAATGCTCGCCGGTCACAATATCGCAGTTCCCTGTAGCCGTGATCACAATGTCGGCACGAGGAATTGCGTTCGACATTTTTTTTACCTCATAACCATCCATCGCTGCCTGCAAGGCGCAAATCGGGTCAATTTCGGTCACAATCACGCGGCAGCCCGCACCGCGCAACGAAGCCGCCGTACCTTTGCCCACGTCGCCATAGCCTGCGACTACTGCCACTTTGCCTGCCATCATCACGTCGGTACCGCGACGGATCGCGTCCACCGCCGATTCTTTGCAACCGTACTTATTATCGAATTTTGATTTCGTCACGGAGTCGTTCACGTTGATCGCCGGAATCGGCAGCGTGCCTTTCTTCATACGCTCGTATAAGCGATGTACGCCGGTAGTGGTTTCTTCGCTCAAGCCTCTAATGCCTGCCACCAACTCCGGGTAACGATCGAACACCATGTTGGTCAAATCGCCGCCATCATCGAGGATCATATTCAACGGCTGTCCGCCTTCAAAAGCAAACAACGTCTGCTCGATACACCAGTCGAATTCCTCTTCGGTCATGCCTTTCCAGGCGAAAACCGGCACACCGGCCGCAGCAATAGCCGCAGCGGCATGATCCTGGGTCGAGAAAATATTGCAGGAAGACCAGGTCACCTCGGCACCCAGTTCTACCAGCGTCTCAATGAGCACCGCCGTTTGAATGGTCATGTGGAGGCAGCCCGCGATGCGTGCGCCCTGGAGGGGTTTGCTCGCGCCATAACGTTCGCGCAGGGCCATCAAGCCCGGCATTTCTGCTTCGGCTAACTCAATTTCCTTGCGACCCCAGTCGGCGAGATTAATATCCTTGACTTTGTACTTCAGCTTGTTTTCTACAGCTTGCATTGAAAAGAATTTTAAATGATTTATTGTAAATTGCTGATTGTCTGAATAATAAAACGACCAACAATTCTTGAATTTTCGGGTGCAAAGGTACGACTTAATATTCTTTTTTTCAATTTTACAGCAGGTCAGATTCTTGTAAGAGTTTGAAAATGACAAGAAAATAACCGCTATGAACAGCGTCGAGGCTTGCAATTTTGAGTATAAGGTACTTTTCATTTCCAAATATCTGATTTTGATACTGTAATAAATTACCTTTCATCCACTAAGCCAGGAAGCTGTTTTGGAATGCTTTTTTTATTTAGCCATCGTAAAATACTGCGTTTTTGTACCTGCCAAAAACTGAACATTTTCGCCAAATCGGTCTTACTTAGTCTAATCAGATGATGATCAAATTATTCAGATATGGAAAAGCCTATAACGAAAGTCGGAATTGATGATATGGCCGTATATGTGCCGAGCCTTTATCTCCCCATCGAAACGCTGGCAGCCGCCCGCTCAATCGAATACGCCAAGCTCAACAAAGGCTTGGGTTTAACCGCCATGGCGATGCCGGATGTGCACGAAGACGCCGCGACGATGGCAGCAAATGCCGCCTTGGGACTGATGCTTAAAAACAAACTCGACCCGCGCTCCGTCGGTCGCCTTTATGTGGGCACCGAAAGTGGACTCGATGGCTCCAAACCCATTGGTAGCTATGTGGTGGGCATGCTTTCGCAATATTTTGAAGCGGAATACGGCAAAAATTGTTTCCTCCAGTGCGATACGGTGGATTTGACCTTCGCCTGCATCGGCGCCGCGGATGCCCTGCAAAATACGCTCGACTGGGCAAAAGGCGCACCCGACCGCATCGGGATTGTGATTGCTACCGATTTTGCAAAATACGAACTGGGATCCGGCGGTGAATATACGCAGGGCGCCGGCGCCATTGCTGTGCTGGTAAAGCAAAACCCACGCTTACTGGCCATCGGCGAAGCCTGGGGCGTAGCTACGGTGGATGTGCATGACTTTTTTAAGCCGGTACGTCAGATCAAACGCGAAGATGCGATTCAGGAAGCACTGAAATTGGTATATTTGAATGCTAATCCCGAAATTCCGGAGGCTCAGGTACAACCCAATCCCGCCCTTGGCGTGTTCGATGCTACCGATGCTTACGTGCATCTGCACCGTGATACCCCTATCTTCGATGGGCAATACTCCAATGATTGTTATCAGGAGCGCATCCGGCAAGCGTACCAGAGCTTTATCGCGCAGGCATTGGGTTATGTAAATGGGCACGCCGGTCCGGCGCTCTCCGGCAGATGGCAGCGGCTGGTATTCCACCTTCCGTACGCGTATCATGCACGACGAATTTTTACCGAAATTTACCTGATGGAAGCCCTCAAATCGGGCAGACAAGCGCAAATTGAGCAAGAAACCGGCGCGCCGGTTCCGACAGATAAAAATGATGCCAATTATCTGAAATTGGTGGCAAAAACACCTGGTTATCAGTTCTTTGTAAAAGAATATATCGAAAAAGGCGAACGCGCTTCGAGCCTGGTGGGCAATATGTACACCGGCTCTATTCTCCTGGCGCTGATGAGCGTGCTCGAAGCCGACTTCCTTGAAGATAACGACCTGACCCACAAAAAACTCGGCTTTTTTGCCTATGGCAGCGGCTCCAAGGCAAAAGTGTTTGAAGGAGAGGTGCAGCCCTCGTGGCGTGACACTGTCAGTCGTTTTCAACTGTTTGTCCGTCTGGAGGAGCGGCAGGCGATGGATTACGCAACTTACGAAGCTCTGCACCGTGGCATTTTGGAAACTCCGATTGCTGAGTCCAGGGGGCGTTTCCAACTCACTGACATCAGCAGCGATCCCCTACTACCGGGCGTGCGCACCTATGCGTGGGTGGAAGCAAAGGTCACGGTGTAAAATCCTCATCCCCATCGAAGCGCCAATGACATCGGTGGGGATGAGCCTATTATTTATTCCATTGTTTTCTTTCCTACATATATAAACTGAATCGTATCCCGGTCAAATTGTCTTTCAATTGCTTCCAGCAACA
>CAZQTF010000037.1:0-15530 GCA_964596135.1 uncultured Saprospiraceae bacterium
TCTCGTTGGGGCTATCCTTTCGGTTTTGCTGGTTGTTCAAAAAGCGAATCATCGAAGGGTCTTTGGCGATCGCCAGTACCAGGTCGCGGAAATTTCCCAGAGCATGCTCCCGAATGGTGTTGAGTTGCTTAACCGCCATGATTCCTGACTTTGATTGGCAGGCAAAGTGCCCATGCCAAAAGAAGGACATGCGCTCCAACAGGGCGCTTTCATGGGGGTTTGCCATGCGCTGTATCCAGGCGATGTTTTGCTGAGCAACCAATTGGCGCTCTTTCTTGAGCAGTTCCGCGGCTTCTTTTTTGTCCATTTGGCGCAAAGCTACGAGGTCGAGGTTACGCCCCGGCTCTGGCAATGGTTTTGCTTTCTTCACCTCCTCGAAAAGCGCATTCACGGCTTGTGCGACCGACCATTTTTGCCGTTGTTGCCATTCCTCCGGGCTAAGCCCGAAACCGGCGCGCCAGTAAAGATGCTTGATTTTATTGTTCATGACCGAAATCTGTTTTGCAGAATTTGACCGCACGAAAGGCGAGAGGTTTAAAACAAAAAAGCAAGAATTAACTTTTTACAGGGTAAGGCTTTGAAATCGCTAATTTAAAAATCAGAAAATTGATTCTCTATCTTTCAGTATCTCTTTACAAAAACCTAAATTTGCACCGCTTTAAAAAATGTTGATTTTTTAGGGTCACATGTTGAATGATTTTGATTTCAAAGATGTTAATTCAACATTAACCATTCAAAACTAATCATTTACGATGATCAAAATTACGCTTCCTGACGGTAGTGTGCGTGAGTTCCCCAAAGGTACCACAGCGCTCGAGATTGCAAAGTCCATCAGTGAGGGCTTGGCAAGGAATGTGCTTTCGGCAAAAGTCAACGGTGAGGTGTGGGATGCGACCCGCCCGATCAATGAAGACGCTACGCTGAAACTCTTGACGTGGGACGACAAGGAAGGGAAAGCGACATTTTGGCACTCTTCGGCGCACCTGATGGCGGAGGCGTTGGAAGCGCTGTATCCGGGTGTGAAGTTTGGCATTGGTCCGGCGATTGACAATGGCTTTTACTACGATGTGGACACGGGCGATCGCGTGCTGAGTACCAATGACTTAGAGGCAATTGAGAAGAAAATGCGAGAACTCGCATCGCAGAAGGAAATGTACGTTCGCAAGGATATTTCCAAAGCGGATGCGATCAAATATTTCGAGGCAAAAGGCGACGAGTACAAAATTGAGCTATTGCAAGACCTCGAAGACGGTAAAATTACGTTTTATCAGCAGGGCAATTTTGTAGACCTTTGTCGCGGACCGCATATTCCCAGTACTGAGAAAATCAAGGCGGTGAAACTGCTCAATCTCGCGGGCGCCTATTGGCGTGGCGACGAAACGCGCAAGCAGATGACGCGCATTTACGGCATTACCTTCCCGAAGCAAAAGGAACTCGATGAGTATCTGCAAATGCTGGAAGAAGCCAAGAAACGTGACCACCGCAAGATTGGCGCGGAGATGGAACTGTTTATGTTTTCCGATCGCGTGGGCGCTGGTTTACCAATCTGGTTGCCGAAAGGTACGCAATTGCGCGAGCGGCTGACCAAGTTTATGCGTGAAGAGCAGGAAAAGCGAGGCTACAAAATGGTGATCACGCCGCATATTGGTAAGAAAGAATTGTACGTGACCTCCGGGCACTACGAAAAATATGGCAAAGATAGCTTCCAGCCAATCCATACGCCGCGCGAAGGCGAGGAATTTTTACTGAAGCCAATGAACTGCCCGCACCACTGCGAGATTTATGCCAACAAGCCGCATTCTTACCGTGATTTACCTTTGAGAATCGCCGAGTTTGGTACGGTGTATCGCTACGAGCAGAGTGGTGAATTGCACGGTTTGTCGCGAGTGCGCGGCTTTACGCAGGATGATGCGCACATTTTCTGCACGCCGGATCAGGTGAAGGAAGAATTCCTGAACGTGCTCGATCTGACGCAGACCGTGTTGTCGAAAATGGGTTTTGCCAATTTCACCGCACAGATTTCGCTGCGCGACCCCGACAATCCTTCCAAGTACATCGGCTCCGCCGAAAACTGGGAAAAAGCAGAACGCGCCATCATTGAAGCGGCAGAAGAAGCTGGTTTAGAGACGGTTACAGAATTGGGCGAAGCCGCATTCTACGGTCCGAAGCTCGACTTTATGGTGAAAGATGCGATCGGGCGTTCCTGGCAATTGGGCACCATTCAGGTGGACTACAACCTGCCTGAGCGCTTTGAGTTGGAGTACATCGGCGCTGACAACAAGCCACACCGACCGGTGATGATTCACCGCGCACCGTTTGGTTCGATGGAACGTTTCATCAGCATTCTGATTGAAAACACCGCCGGAAAATTCCCGCTGTGGCTCATGCCGGAACAGTACGCGTTGCTGCCAATCAGTGACCGATTTGTTGATCAGTGTAAGGCAATTCAGAAAGAGTTGGCTGCCAATGATATTGTCGGCATCATTGATGAGCGCAATGAAACGATCGGCAAAAAAATTCGCGATACCGAGTTGAAAAAGATTCCGTTCATGCTGATTATCGGTGAAAAAGAAGCCGAAAATGGTATGATTTCTGTGCGCCGTCAGGGCGAGGGCGACAAGGGAAGTATGTCGGTAGATGCATTCATTGAATATTTCCAGAGCTTGCTGTAAAATTATGAAATGTGCCGCACTTCCAAAGTATGGCACATTTCTGTTCCCGATTTTAATCAATTTGGCACAATCGTTGTTATTATTTTTGCAACGAATTTCGGTTTATTGTGTACATTTAGTTAAATTTTTGCTAAGCTGGTCGAGAAATATTGAATTATTCCGATATATTGTTTTATTTTACATCTGAATTTAAGCCCAAAAACTTTTCAAACGTTTATTGCATGAAAAAAACTTTACCTCTTTTACTTATGTTGGCGTTTCTGCTACCGGTTTTTGCTACTGGTAGTGTTGGTCATAACGTTCCAACCATCGCGGTGAAAACATTTGACGGCGGAGACAATCCGACAATCAAGATTTTTCCCAACCCGGCAACTGAGTATATCGAATTGAGTGAAAATGAAAAAGTTGCCAAAATCATCATTTACAACCTCACAGGCCGTGAAATGAAGCGTTTCGACGCTTACAATGGTGAAAAATACTACGTTGGCGATCTGCCGAAAGGCTTGTATCTGGTGCAGTTGCTTGATAATAAAAATCAAAATATCGTCACGCAGCGTGTGAGCAAAAGGTAATCACTTCGTTGATTTACTCGAAAGTGGTCAGATGATGCAGCATCGTCTGACCATTTTTGCTTGGCATCAAATCCTTTTTACGCGGTTTGATATTTCGGGAAAATCTTCCGATCATTGATACAAAATGCAATATCAGCATGGCTACAAGTATCAACACCCCCCTGCCGCCTGCCCGTCTCAGCTACAGTCGCCCCGACGATCCGCTGCTGAAAAGAGCTATCATAGAAACGGTAGAATTTGCCACCGGACGCCGCAAAATTGAGCGGATCTACAATGAAGTACGCAACCTGCACCTGCCGCCCATCGAAATCTGGGGCACCGCCTTGCAAAAGCTGGCGATAGGGCTCAATTATGATCAGCAACAGCTTGAAAAAATACCCCCCGAGGGTCCTCTCATTTTCATCGCCAATCACCCTTTTGGTGTAGTGGACGGGCTGATTCTGGGGCATCTGATTTCCCGCACACGGCAGCGTTTTGTACTTCTGGTCAATGAAGTATTGTGCCGGGAGGAGCAATTGGATGATTTTCTGCTGCCTATTGATTTCAACGAAACCAAAGAAGCGATGCAGACCAATCTGCGTACACGCGCGCTGGCGATTGAGCGCTTGCGCGCCAGTGAAGCGCTCGGCATTTTCCCCTCGGGCGGAGTAGCCACTGCGCCCAATGTTTTTGCACGAATACAAGACTTAGAGTGGAAGCGGTTCACCGCCCGACTGATACAGCAGACCCATGCCACCGTTGTACCGCTTTATTTTCATGGTCGGAACAGCCGCCTTTTTCAAGTGGCCAGCCAGATCAATCTGAACCTCCGCCTGAGCCTCTTGCTCAACGAAATTCGTAATAAAATGGGCAAAACCGTGCGCATCGAGATCGGCGATCCGATTCCTTACAAGGCATTGGCGCAGTACAAAGACCGACAGGAAATGCTGGATTATCTGCGGAAAGTAACGTTTGATCTGGGTAAAAACAGTTTGCTGCAAAAGCCTGTCAGAAAGATCAATTCCCGATAACCGGGATAATCGCCCCTGCCTTTTTTGTCCAATAAAAAAAACACCTAACCTGTATGAAACAAACATTTTCTCTATCTGCGGTAGCATTGCTACTGACACTGACTCTGTACAACGGCTGCCAGCCTTCGGGCGATGCCGCCGGATCGGGGCTTACCTTCGATATTTCGTTCCCGGCATCGGCACATGAAGGTTCGATCACGGGGCGCGTGTATGTAATGATCTCTGATAACGCCGAGCGCGAGCCACGCCTGCAAATCGGTACGCTGGGCATTCCTTTTTTTGGCCAGGATGTAGAAAATCTGGCGCCGGGCGATGCCGCTACAATTGACCACAAGACTTTTGGCTACCCGATTGAAAGCTTGAAAAACTTGCCTCCCGGCGAATATTACATCCAGGGATTTGTTAATGTTTACACCGAATTCAAACGCGCCGACGGGCATACCCTCTGGATGCACAACGACCAGTGGGAAGGGCAGCATTTCAATATTTCTCCCGGCAATTTGTACAGTGACGTGCAAAAAATTTCGATTGATCCGACAAAAAAAACAACGATCAAATTGGATTGCAAAAATGTAATCCCGCCCGTAGAAGTACCTGCCGACACCAGATGGGTAAAACGTATCAAATTTAAGAGCGATATTCTCAGCAAATTCTGGGGGCAGGATATTTTCCTGGGGGCAACGGTGCTGCTACCCAAAGGCTACGACGAGCACCCCGACACATATTACCCGGTCAATTATATCCAGGGACACTTTTCTCTGAATGCACCCAACGGTTTCACTGAAGCGGATCCCGGCCCGAATGCTTCCAACCGGGAAAAAGCGGGCTACGAGTATTATAAATACTGGAACGCCGACGGCACGCCGCGCATGATATTGGTCACGTTTCAGCATCCAAGCCCCTATTACGATGATTCTTACTTTATCAATTCGCCCAATAACGGTCCTTACCGTGATGCGATCATGCAGGAACTGATTCCCGCCGTGGAGGAGCAATTCCGTATCATCCGCGAGCCGTACGCGCGCATCCTATCCGGTGGTTCTACGGGCGGTTGGATTTCACTGGCGATGCAGGTGTTTGAACCCGAATTTTTTGGCGGTGTGTTTTCGCTTTGTCCTGATCCGGTGGATTTCAATTATTTTCAGGCGGTCAATATTTACAAGGATAAAAATGCCTATTATAAAGACTATGGTTGGGTGGAAGTGCCCACTCCCAGCGATCGCTTCACCGATGGCATCGTACGCCTGACCTACAAGCAACGCAACCATTACGAACTTGCCCGGGGTACTAAAAATCGCTCCGGCGAACAGGTGGACATTTTTGAAGCAACTTTTGGTCCAATTGGCGAAGACGGCTATGCCAAATCGCTTTTTGATCAAATGACCGGCGAAATTGACACAACCGTAGCCGCTTACTGGCGTGAGCATACCGATCTGAATGAGTATCTGAAGCGCAATTGGTCAAAGATCGGCAAGAGCCTGGTTGGCAAAATCCACATTTATACCGGCGATATGGATACCTATTATCTGAATCCTGCTGTAAAACTGATGGAAGAATTCCTGGAAAATACCGACCCGTACTACGATGGCTCGGTTACCTACGGCGATGGCGAGCCTCACTGCTGGGGACCAGAACGCACCGAATTGCTGCAACTTATGGCCAAACAGGTAGATAAAATGGCGCCGAAAGGAACCAACACCAAAGCCTGGAAATATTAAGGATTAAGACAAAAAATCATAAATCCGATTTCTGTTTAATAAATAATATCATAATCATGAAAAAATTATTATTTATTACTCTTTTTCTGACGAGCATTGCCCTCATCGCCCGCGCCCAGGAAGAGCGTATGCTGCCAGCAGATACAATGGTTGTCACCAAACACGAAGTGACGATCAAAGGACAGCGCGTACCTTACACCGCCACCGTAGGTACACAGCCGGTGTGGAATGAAGCGGGCAAACCCATTGCCGCCTTACTTTATACTTACTACGAGCGTTCCGATGTACCAGACCGTGCCATGCGCCCGCTGGTGATTTCTTTTAACGGAGGTCCAGGCTCCGCTTCTGTTTGGATGCACATTGCTTACACTGGTCCACGTATTTTGAATATTGACGACGAAGGCTACCCCATACAGCCCTACGGCATTCGTGAAAACCCGCATTCCATTCTGGACGTAGCCGACATTGTTTATGTAAATCCAGTGAACACCGGCTATTCGCGCATTCTGGATAAAGACGCAAAACGCGAGATTTTTTTTGGCGTCAATGCTGACATTAAATATCTGGCAGAGTGGATTAATACTTTTGTAACCCGCAAAAATCGCTGGCTCTCCCCCAAATTCCTGATTGGAGAAAGCTACGGCACCACGCGGGTTTCTGGTCTGGCGCTGGAGTTGCAAAACGCCCAGTGGATGTATCTCAACGGCGTTATTTTGGTCTCTCCCACCGATCTGGGTATAGATCGAAGCGGTCCGGTGGAAGCGGCAAACCGGCTACCTTATTTTGCCGCTACTGCCTGGTTTCATAAAGTGCTTAGCCCCGAACTACAGCAAAAAGACCTGGAAAAAGAATTATTACCGGAAGTAGAAAATTTCACCATCCATGAACTGCTGCCGGCGATGGCGATGGGCGGGTTTTTGGATAAAAAAAAGAAGCAGGAAATTGCCCAAAAAATGGCTTATTATTCGGGCTTATCCGAACAAACTATTTTGCAAAACAATCTAGACGTTTCTACTTCCTACTTTTGGAAAGATTTGCTGCGTAACCGCGATGGCTATACCGTTGGGCGACTGGACTCGCGCTATCTCGGCATTGACCGGAAGGAAGCCGGCGAGCGCTCGGATTATAACTCCGAAATTACTTCCTGGCTCCATTCATTTACACCGGCCATCAATTATTACTTTCGAAATCATTTGAATTTCAAAACCGATATCAAATATAATATGTTCGGCCCGGTCAATCCTTGGGATCGCAGCAGCGACAACACCGGCGAAAATCTCCGGCAGGCAATGGCTCAGAATCCGTATCTGAAAGTAATGATTCAGTCGGGTTATTATGATGGCGCTACCACTTATTTTAATGCCAAATATTCAATGTGGCACCTCGATCCCAGTGGCAAATTCCAGGATCGCCTGAGTTTCAAAGGTTATCGCAGCGGACACATGATGTACCTGCGCGCCGAGGATTTAGCAAAATCCAATGACGACCTGCGGGCGTTTATCAAAGCAGCGCTGCCGGCTAAGGGCATTCCGGCAAAATATTGATCTCCGCCCGGAAGTTGCCGCCTCCTGCCTGCAACGGCAACTTCCATTTCATACCGATTATTTTTTCAGAACTTTTTTCGAGTTGATGCATTATCCATGAAGAACAAAGTAGGAAAAAACATGGAGCGATGCACTAAAATCGGCTTTGTAATGTCGGGAGGTGGCACGCGAGGTGCTTACCAGATGGGAGTTTTGCAAGCGCTACAAGAATTGGGGCTGAACCGCCAAATCCGGGTCGTGACCGGTGCTTCGATCGGCGCTATTAATGGGGCGTTGATAGCACAGCAAGATTGGGACAAGGCGCTGGAACTATGGCAAAGCGTGCAGCCGTATCAGGTTTTTAATGCAATTCGGCACGAAAACGATCCATTTTATACAACATTGGTGCGCGACTGGTGGCAACACGGCGGCATCCGTGTGGAAGGGCTGAAAACATTGATTCGTAAACATCTGGACGAAGAGCGTATTCGCCGTTCGCCCATTGATTTTGGGCTGGTGGTGTACAATCGAACTACCCGCCAAGGCGAAGAATTATACCCCGAAGATATTCCGGATGGGTTGCTCGTGGAATACGTGATTGCCAGCGCTACGTTTCCGGTTTTCCAGCCGCACCGGATTGGAAAATTCGAATACATTGACGGTGGTATCCACAGTATTTTGCCTACCAAAATGGCATTCGACCGAGAAGAATTAGACTTGGTAATCGCGGTGGATGTGGCGGAAGCCTCGCGTTTTTCGCCGCAGCAGTGGCAGTGGCACCGTCGCTATGCCGAGCGGCTGATGTACATTCGCCCTTCCAAAATGCTGCCTTCGCCGATGAATTTTTCCAAAGATGCTTTCTGGCGGCAATTTGAGCTTGGTTACAGAGATGGTATGAAAAAGCTGACCGACTACACCGAACTGGCGTGCCAATAAGGGCGTAACCCAAACATTCGGGCTACGCCCCAAAATCCTTTAAGCAGATACGGTTGCCGCTTTCGTTAACCCGATAGCAAAGAGCAGACAACAGGTTATCAATCTAAAAATCATCTCAATCGTTTGTTTCCTTTTTATCAATGCGATAGAAAATTTTGCTTACAATCTTCCACTCGCCGTCAATTTTCAGCAGGTTGAAATAATCGTGGAACATGCCGGTGCCAAAGTCAATCTCCACTTTTGCCTGGGCTGCTGTGCCATCAATATCGTAGCTCAGTATGCGGCAAGTGCGATCGTTCTTTTTGCCGACGTTCTTCCTGGCGTTATTCAGATAGGTAGCGATCGGCACATCGCGAAATTCGCCGGTTTTGTTGTCCACAAATTTCATGGTTGCCGAGGCGTGAAATGCGGCGATCAGACGCGTAGTATCGCCGTAGGTGCCGCCATCCAAGTAGTTCCACAAAGTTTTTCCAGCGCAGCTTTTTCTTCGGCGCTTTGCGCGAAAAGAGATGTAGCAGCTGCCCATGTCAGAAGCAGCAGGAAAAATCGGGTGAAGTTTTGCATAATAGAAATATTTTATGATTGTAAAATATTTTTGACTGTTTTGATAAAATATTGCATTTCCTCTGGGGTGCCAATACTGATGCGCGCCCATTTGTCGGCTTGCTCCATGATGCCGCCCGCAATGATGTTGTGATCGCCAAGGGCTTTACGCCAATCGGAGCCTTTGTAAATAGCAAGTGAATAATACAGGAAATTGGTGTGCGAAATGATGTAAGGAATATTCATTTTTTCAAATTCCTGATAAATAAAATGCTTCGTTTCATTGATTTGCTTTCGCGAATGAGCAACAAATGCTGTATCATGGAGTGAAGCCAGCGCCGCCGCCAGCGATACTGCGCTGCCGCTGTGATTTGCCCAGGGCTGCAAGCCGATTAACGCTTTGATAGTGTCGGGATGTGCCAATCCATAGCCGATACGCGCACCTACAAGTCCATAAATTTTAGAGAACGTTCTTGCCACAATCAGGTTGCGGTTCTCCGCTACTAAATCCGACAGCGAAGGCTCATCGGTAAATTCGAGGTACGCTTCGTCCAATAGTACTATCTTTGTTTTGGAAACTTCGAGCACAAAAGCCCGCAAATCCTTTGCCGGCAGGATGGTGCCGGTAGGATTATTCGGATTGCAGATATACACCAGCCGGGTATCGGCGTTGATGGCAGATTGCATTCGTGGCAGGTCATGCACTTTGTCTGCCGTGAGCGGTACCCTGATGATTTGCAAGCCGAAGTTTTCGGCGGCGCGCATCCAGATGCCGAAGGTCGGATTCGCCACAACGGCGTTCCCTTTTTGCAATGCAGCCCATTGTGCTACTAACCCAAGAATTTCGGACGAGCCGGCGCCAATAATCACATGCTCCGCTGTAAGGTTGTTTTTTTGTGCGATTGCTTCCTGCAGTTGGGCAGTAACCTTCCAGGGATAGCGATTGGAAAGTTTGACTGCTTCCTGCATTGCTTTTTACGCTGCGGGCGAAGGTGCGTAAGGATTTTCATTGCTCCCCAGTTGGATGGGGGCATTGTCGGTGTCGAACCATACAGAACGCTGCGCCTCTAATAGCCATTGCGGAGCCATTGTTAATCGGGCAAAAGCCACAACGCCTTGCTGCAGCCAGATACGACGGGAAGTTGGGTGATTTTTCATAAAATGTGATTTTGATAGGATATAAGTGTTTCTGCATCTAACGAATATTTTTGCATTTCCGCTTGACGAAAAAATAAATTTTAACAATCTAATAAATTTTGAGATAATATTTGGACGCACATTGCCAGAAACGCCAGAATTCTGCTTCACGAAAGCCCCCCTTTTACTTTTTCTAAAACGCCTAGCCCAAATAGTGCAAAGTCATATTTTACTGGATCGTTGGGATCAAATTGACGAAGCGTTTCCGTGAGTTCCAGCACTGCTTGCCAGTCTGTTTGTTTGCGTTGCAGCAAGCCAAACTTTCGGGCGATGCGATCCACGTGTACGTCGAGTGGCACGAGCAGTTGGTCAGATCGAATACTTTTCCACAAACCAAAATCCACCCCGTTGTTGTCTTTTCTTATCATCCAGCGCAGGAACATGTTGAGCCGTTTGCAGGTGGACTTGCGCGCAGGCGTAGGAATGTGCTTGCGGGTGCGGTTGGGCGCATCGGGCAGGGAGAAAAACAGTTCGTGAAAACCCGTCAGGGCTGTTTCAACCGTATTTTCGGTAAAAGGCAGGATGAAACGGGCGAACGCCCCCTCCAATGAATCGTGCCGGCGATAGTAATGCTGAAAAAAATCCAGGAAATACAGCGTATCTGTAGCCTGAAACGTGCGATGCTTAAACCCCAGCAATTTTTTGCGGTCTGATTCAGTATGGTTGACAACAAAATCGTATGGGGCGCCATCCATGAGCCGGATGAGCGTATCCGCGCTGCTGATGATGGTTTTGCGCTGACCCCAGGCGAGTACCGCCGTCCAGAAGCCAATGATCTCAATATCCTGCAATTTGCTGAAACGATGCGGAACGCAAATAGGATCATTGGTAATGAACTCCGGGCGGTTGTAGCGGGCTACACATTCATCCAAAAACGCTTTTATGTCAGCCGGCATTCAAATCTATTTTTTGCAAATAGGAATACTTGAGATAACTTAACGTTGATTTCACGAAGGCTTTACACCATTTATTTGCCTAAAACCGAATAAACTACTTTCTTGTGAACCACAACCCAAAACTATGACAGCAACACTTGCATATACGATTTTATTAGCTGCTATTTACTTGGGCAAAGTTGCCTTTAGCAAAGCAGAGCATTAGAAGTCAAACAAATTGCGCATCAAGTTGTCCGGAAGAATGCTAATCTCCGGAAGTCGCAGCTTTTTGGTACATACGCAGATGCAGCAACCCCCAGCGTTGCAGGCAATGCTGAATCGAGACCCTCAAAACGCCCAAACCATAACGAATGCTCCTCGGCAAGTTAATCGAAGATGCTTCCGCAAAATATTTTGTCGGGCAGGTTACCTCGGCAATGTGGAATCCTGCATAAATAATCTGTGACAACATTTCGTTATCAAACACAAAATCGTCGGAATTCTGGTCGAAATTAATACTTTCCAGCACCTCGCGGCTGAAAGCACGGTAGCCTGTATGGTATTCCGATAGTTTATAATTTACAAGAATATTTTGTGTCAGCGTAAGAAAGCGATTGGCAATATATTTGTAGAGCGGCATCCCGCCGGCGAGCGCGCCGCGCCCCAGAATACGCGATCCCAGCACCACCGGGTACAAATTCTCACCAATGATATTGACCATTGAAGGAATGAGCTTGGGTGTGTATTGATAATCCGGGTGCAGCATGATGATGATGTCGCCGCCAAGCTCGAGGGCTTTGTTGTAAAGCGTTTTCTGATTACCCCCGTAGCCTTTGTTTTGCTCGTGCACCAGCACGTGTTGGATGCCGATTTGCTGGGCAAGTTCGACCGTATTATCGCGGCTGGCATCGTCGCATAGGATCACATCGTCCACCAGATCAAAGGGAATTTCCCGGTAGGTTTTTTCAAGGGTGAGCGCTGCGTTGTAAGCCGGCAGCACAACGATTACTTTCTTACCTTTGTACATGGCTGTTGAATTGTGCCGCAAAGATAATAATTTGGCAGTATTGCCAGCGTTGAAGATGGTGGCAAATGGGAATTTCCCGGTGTGAATGCTCGCAGCGTGCTTTTATATTTTTCAAAATGGCTCCCAAAGCTCAATTTTATTGCCTTCCGGTCAGTAGCTTTTAAAAATGCGCCGCGGATGATGTTTCAATCATAAAGTTCTCATTTTCAACACAAATGAACATTTTTTTTTGCAAAAGCCATTTGTTTTGAAAAAAAAATTCATGGATTCCATTGAAAAGTTTCGATCATCTTCATCACATCGGCTTTCACAAATTCGTACACCGGCGCCAGTGAATCGGGGTTGATCTGGGTATTGAAATACAAGGCGCCCCGCAGAAAATGCCGGGTGCTGTCGGTAAGGTAGAATTGCATCGGCGAGGCAGCGGGACCATCCAGTACAAAGATAAAACCGCTGACATTGTTAGGCTTTTCGATTCTGATGTCTTCGATATAATTGGCTTTTTTGTTGTGGAAATCTACCATCTCGAACGCATCCTGCTTAAGCTGCTCCAGCGATTTTCCTTTGCCCAGAGCATGGTAGCTGCAGTACAGGCGACTATCGAAATCGGGAATGTACACGTTGAACCAACAAGGGTCTGCAGGTTTTTCATCAAAAAAGGTAGTATCCTGCTCGATTTTAGCATACACCGGATACTGGAAGGTAAAGTTGCAATAGTTTTCATCAAATGGCTGATAGGCTTTCGCCGGGTAGATCACGCGCGGGTAAGCGCGTGGCTTGGGCGTGGGCGCAGGTGCACGGTCGCAGGCGATTATAAAAATGGCAACGGAAAAGAAAAGCAACGCAATTTGTATTTTCTTCATAATCAGATTTTCCATGAAATACAGCCCTGAGATTCCCTGGTTTTATTTGGGTAATGTGATCAATACCTGTTCGATGCGACGTTTGCTTACCGAAACGATTTTGAAGCGGAATTGATTGTAAGGCAACTCAACATCTTTTTTGGGAAGCTGACCACATAATTCGAGCATCAGCCCCGCCAGGGAGTCGGCTTCGCCCCGTATTTCCTCGAATTCGCTCGCTTCCACGCCGATGATCCGAAACACATCGTTGAGCAACGTTTTGCCTTCAAACAGATAGTTATAGTCGTCAATTTTTCGGTACACGACTTCGGTTTCGTCGTCAAATTCATCTTTGATATCGCCAATGATTTCTTCCAGAATGTCTTCGAGCGTGACCAGCCCGGAAGTGCCACCGTACTCATCTACCACGATTGCCATGTGCAAATGCTGCCGCTGGAATTCTTTGAGCAAATCATTGATTTTCTTGGCTTCGGGCACGTACAGCACATTGGTGCGCACCAGCGAACGCCAGTTGAAGTCGGATTTTTCATTTAAAAACCCAAGCAAATCTTTCACATAAAGAATACCTTTAATGTTGTCGAGATCATTTTCATATACCGGAATACGAGAGTAGCCAGAATCGCGGGCGATGGCAAGCAGTTCATTGTAGTCAGAGGTTTCATCAACAGCGACCACATCTACGCGCGAAGTCATAATCTGCCGTACCGTCACATCGCTGAATTTAACAATGCTTTTCAGAATATCTACCTCTTGCCCGGTGTCCTCTTCACTGCTCACGGTCAGTTCGATCGCTTCGTCAATGTCTTGTCGGCTGGCAAAAGTTCTATTGTTAGAGGACTTGGCGAGCCGCTGCTCGATGAGCCTGGTCGAGTTTACCAGCATTTGACTGAAAGGGCTTAAGATACGCATAAGAATAGAAAGTGGTTGAGACATAAATTTTGCCAGATGGACATTGTTCCAACGGGCATATACTTTGGGAGCAACTTCACCGAATAGCAACAGTATAAAAGCGACGCTCAAAACGGTTAGCAGAAAACGAATTGCCCTTGCCAGCGTTTCTCCTGAAAGCGGGCTTATGTGAAGCGCTTTTGCGAGGGTTTCGCCCCATTGATGATAATTTTCGTTTGCAATCAGGTTTCGGACAACAAAATCTGACAAAATGATAATGGCAATATTCACAAAATTATTACCGATGAGAATGGTTGCCAGGAGCCGGCGTGGCTTTTCTTTTAAGTGTAAAACGCGTTTGCTGTTGCCTGATTTTTCGTTGGCAAGTTGGTCGAAATCTATGTGGGTAAGTTAAAAAAAAGCGACTTCAAAAGCAGAAATAAGCGCAGAGCACATCAATAGCAGCACGATACCGAGCAGCCCTGCGACTACCTCTAAGGGAGGCATGGCGAGCAAAAGCAGCGGTGCAAAATCAAATTGGCTATCAGGTTCCGTTTCCAAAGAAAGACCAATTAGTGAAACCATGCTGCAGGAAAAGGCACTCCCACAACTTTTTTGTCAGAACGGAAGATCATCGTCAGCGGCATTGGGCACTTCGGTTGGCACATTACTGTCGTATGCGGACGGTTCGTCATTGGATGCCGGGAAATATCCACTGCCATCGCCGGAGCGACCGTCGCGTTTGTCCAAAATGCGGAAATAGCTGGCAACCACTTCCGTTGTTTTGCGATTGTTGCCATCCTGATCCTGCCAGGTGCGGTGCGTAAGTTTGCCTTCCACATAGACTCCCATTCCTTTTTTGAGGGTGCTCTCGGCACGCTCGGCAAGATTTCTCCACACGACGATGTCATGCCATTCCGTTTGCGTTTGCCATTCGCCGTTTTTATCTTTATAATTCTCGTTGGTTGCGATCGGAAATTTTGCCACCACAGCTCCATTTTCCAGGCGACGTACCTCAGGGTCACGCCCCAGATTGCCGATCAGAATCACGCGATTGACCATGTTGTATTTGGTTTAAAAATATTTTTTAGAAAACAGCTATTGGTTCCCTTATTTCTGATTTAATACAAAATATCACTACCCGTCGTTCAGTTGACTTAAAACAGATTTAAATATAAGGAATTATCCCGCAAATACCAATCAATAATTTTCGGAAAGGCAAAATTACTCAAGTTTTTCCGTTCTGTCACTATGTAATGGCGTTCTTCCTGTGGCAAAGACTGTGGGAGGTCAATTTCCCAGAAAAAAGCGTGGATGACCTGATGTGTCAGCGTTTGTTTGAAGGGCTTGGAAACGCGTTTCACCTGGTATCGGCTTGTGCCAAAAAAAGATTGCCAGTGCGGAGACGATTGCAGCTCTTCGAAATCGCTGACGGCGGTCGGCAATTCAATCACCGGAAACTCGTACAGGTTCTGCCAGATGTCTTTTTCAATGCGCTTTCGCAGAAGCACACTATCCGCGGTTTGCAGGATCAAATAATGAAAATAGCGCTCGCGCCTGCTGAGTTTTTTAGCTTTCAGCGGTAACTTATCAACCAAGCTGTGTTTGAAAGCGATACACTCATTTTGTAACGGGCACTTACGGCAATCGGGCGCTTGCGGCGTACATTGCGTAGCGCCAAAATCCATGATCGCCTGATTGTACCT
>CAZQTF010000037.1:15630-21806 GCA_964596135.1 uncultured Saprospiraceae bacterium
TCCCAGCGCTTCATTATTTCGTCTTCCGATGCGTTAGCAAGATCGTGCACGGAAGGGTAAGCATCCCGAAAACGCTCGAAGTAAGGCAGCCCTTGTTCTACGCGGGTTTGCTGCAAAATTACTTCTGATAACCAGATGAGATAAGGGTTTTTCTCGCCTTTCCAGGGGAGAGGTCGGTGGCTGGTTTCGTACCAGTTCATCAATCGTTCCCGAAAATAAGTCAGTTGCTTTTCTGAGATATGCATACCACAAAAGTACAAAACAAAAATGGCGACGGGAATGTCTCCTATCGCCAATTGCCTAATATTTAATTTCACCATTTAATCCAACATGTCATCTGTCTGGGTTGCGCCGATATACTCGTAGCGCTGCGAAATCGTTTCCTTCAGCTCCTTGCGAGCAAAGAAAATGCGGCTTTTCACCGTGCCTAGCGGCAAATCAAGGTAGTCAGCAATTTCCTGATATTTGAAACCCTGATAGTGCATCAGAAAAGGGATTTTAATGCTATCATCCAGTCCATCGATCATCTGCGTCAATTCCTTCATCAGAATGTTGGCATCGCCGCGATTCGCAATGGTTGTGCTGCCAGAGTTGATATAGTACAGGTTATCGGTTGAATCCATGATTGTGTTTGCCTTGGTCTTCTTCCGATAGTTGTTGATAAAGATATTTTTCATAATGGTGAACAACCACGCTTTGAAGTTAGTCCCCGGTAAAAATTTGTCGCGATTGGTGATCGCCCGATATGCTGTCTCCTGGAACAAATCTTTCGCATCTTCCACATTTTTGGTCAGATTGTACGCGAAAGCATGTAGCAAGCCGGACATTTGATCCAATCTGGTGTTAAATTCCATGTGAGACATAGCTGTATATTTTTTGTTTAACTTTTAATGGAATAATCTCTTTTTGTTGAATCAAAATTAAGCAATAGTTAAACAAAATCCAAACTTTATTTGACCATTTTTAAGAATTTGTCTGAAATCTTGAATTGATTTCGACTGTTTTTCTTGTGTAATAATCTGAATATCAGCTATTTTTTAGTAAAATAAGGAAATTCTTAAATTTTTCTTATTTTCAGTAAAAATTGAAAAATATGAAAACAATAAGGTGGAGAAAAGTTCTACCGGTTTGTTTTGCCGATTTCAGGAAGTGTATTATTTCTGTGCTTTTGAAACCAGATATACCGCAATCGCTCCGAAGACGATATTGGGTATCCACATGCTGATGAGCGGCGGCAAAATCTGCCCGGTAGCAAAAACGATGGAAAAACGAGACAGGAAGATAAAAACAGCGCCCAGCGTAATACCAATCGCCAGGTGAAGTCCGATTCCTCCTCGCACCTTGCGGGAAGCAATGGACATGCCAATAATGGTAAGAATAAAAATCGTGAAGGCATCGGCGGTGCGCCGGTACAATTCTACTTCATATTTTTTGGTATTGCCAACGCCGCGCTTTTGCTGATTGGCAATGTAGCGCTTCAGTTCAGGTGTGGTCATCATCGAATGTTGTTCTTTGTAGTCCACAAAATCTTCCGGCGAGAGGTTGAGGGTGGTGTCTATTTGTTTTCCTTTGCCCAGAATCAACCCTTCCTGCAGACCATTGAAGGTATGAATTTCGTAATTATTGAGTTGCCATTTTTGTTTCTCGCCGACCCAGCGCGCCGATTCAGCTTTTAGCAAAGAGGTAAGCCGATTGCCATCGAAATGTTCGATCCGAAAATTTCTGGCGGTGGTGTCGCGTTTGCGGAACAGTTCAATGAACACCTTGGTGTCGGGCGATACGAAAAGGTGCACGTTTTGGGTCTTCCCTTTGTCGTTGTTTTTATCAATGTAGGTATAGATTACGCGCAACATTTTTTTATTGCCCATTGGCACGAGGTAATGATTGCCAACGAGATTAATGAGGGCAATAAAAACTGCACCGATGAGATAGGGGCGCATAAACCTTCGATAGCTTACCCCGGCATTAAAAATAGAAATGACTTCGGAATTGGTCGCCAGACGCGAAGTAAAAAAAATAACAGCGATGAGTGTAAACAAGGGCCACAGCAAGCTGGCAATAAACAACACAAAATTGGGGTAATATTCCAATAGAATTTCTCGCTTTGTGATTGGCTCTTCGATAAATTTTTCGACCTTTTCGCTAAAATCAATGACCACAGCGATCATGGTAAAAATGAGCACTGTAAAAAAAAACGTGGTCATAAATTTTTTCAGAATATACCGGTCGAGTGTTTTGAGCATAGGATGTCAAAAAGTACAGCGTTGAAAAACAAAGATACAGAAAAATAATGTTTAAAATGCCTAAACCGTTGCGCTTTAAGCGTTTTATAACCTTTTTTGCATCTCTGCCACCATTGCATTTTTCCAGTTCATAAAATTGCCTCCCCGAATGTGCCGGCGGGCTTCACCTACCAGCCACAAGAAAAAACAGAGGTTATGCAACGTTGCAATCTGCATCGCCAGTAATTCGCCGGAACGAAACAGATGGTGCAGGTATGCTTTGGAATGCTGGCGACTTACCGGCGCGGGGCTGTTTTCATCAATCGGGCTAAAATCATCTTTCCATTTGGCATTCTTCATATTAATGATACCTTGTGCCGTATAAAGCAAGCCATGCCGGGCATTGCGGGTCGGTAACACGCAGTCAAACATATCTACGCCCAAAGCGATACATTCCAGAATATTCATGGGCGTACCAACACCCATCAGATAGCGGGGTTTGTCCTTGGGCAAAATTTCGCACACCAGATCGGTGATTTCGTACATTTGTTCGGCAGGCTCGCCCACCGACAAGCCACCGATGGCATTACCCTTTAAATCAAAAGTTGCGATTATTTCTGCTGATATCCTGCGCAAGTCGTGATAAGTGCTGCCCTGCACGATCGGGAATAGCGCCTGCTCATGTCCGTAGAGTGGTTCTGTACTGTTGAATTGTTCCACACAGCGTTGCAGCCAGCGATGGGTCATTTCCATCGAATCTTTGGCATATTTATAATCGCTTGGGTATGGGGGGCATTCGTCAAACGCCATGATGATGTCGGCACCAATGATCCGCTGGATGTCTATTACATTTTCCGGGGTAAAAAAATGCCGCGAGCCGTCAATGTGCGACGAAAAGGTAACGCCTTGTTCGCTGATCTTGCGCTGGTTGCTGAGCGAATACACCTGGTACCCGCCACTGTCGGTGAGAATAGGCTTCGACCAGTTGATAAAATGATGTAATCCGCCGGCTTTTTGCAGAATATCCATACCAGGGCGGAGGTACAGATGATAGGTATTGCCAAGAATGATTTGCGCCTGGATGATATCATATAACTCCTCCTGCTTAACGGCTTTTACCGAGCCGACAGTGCCTACCGGCATAAAAATCGGTGTTTCGATTATTCCGTGAGCAGTCTCAATACGCCCAGCGCGGGCGCGGGAATGATGGTCGGTGTGTTCTAATGTAAATCGGAACAAGGAATGGGTTTTTAGTTAAATTCGATAGCGATTGCTATCTAATTTCAATAATACGGCGATCATCACGGTGAAGCCCAGTAACGATGAGCCTCCTTTGCTGATGAACGGCAGCGGAATGCCAATGATGGGTAGCAAGCCCATCGTCATGCCGATATTAATAAAAAAGTGGATAAACAAAATGCCTGCCACGCAATACGCGTAGTGTCGTGAGAAATTGGAGCGCTGGCGTTCTGCAATGATCGTAATGCGATAGAGAAATATCGTAAAAAGGGCGATAATGCCAAAGCTTCCGATAAAACCTTGCTCTTCGCCGATGGTACAAAAAATGAAGTCTGTGCTTTGCTCCGGCACATAATTGAGCTTGGTAAGGGTACCATTCAGATAGCCTTTCCCTTGCCATCCGCCGGAGCCAATCGCCAGCTTAGACTGAAAAACGTTGTACAAAGATCCTCGTGGGTCTGCCAGTTTCGGCTGAAGCCAAACGTTGATCCTGTCTTGCTGGTGGGGTTTTAAAATTTCATTAAAAGCAAAATTGGCAGCAAAAGAAAGCCCTGCACCAAATACAATAGTTGCCAGGATCAATCTGGCGATTCTGCCTCGTTTCAGCATCCATTGCGCCACCGATAAGCCGATGACGATAGCAAGCACTGTGACCAAGGCGTAATTTCCCCATCCTTCTTTCGCTGAAAAATAGGCGCCTGCGGCAATGGCAATAGCGCCCAGCAGCCAGTAACGGCGGTTTTCTTCAAACTGATACGCCAATGCACCGATGCCGGTAACGGATAAAATCAAAGTGATGTAAATGGGATTGATAACCAAACCCAGGATCAGTACCACAATAGAGAAAAAGCCGATAATGAAATAGGTAGGCGATAGACCTTCCCGGAACAACACAATCAGAAAAGAGAGAAAAACAATAGCAGAACCGGCGTCAGGTTGTAAAAGGATCAAGCCTATCGGCAGTGCCAGCAGCCCAAAGGCAATCAGCTGAGAACGTGTATTCTTCAGATTGGTGCGGTAATTACTCAGATAATTAGACATAGCGAGCGCCGTAGCAAACTTGGCAACTTCGGAAGGTTGAAAAGAAAATCCGCCGAAAGTAAACCACGAAGTGGCGCCTTTGATATTGCTTCCAAAAAACAGTACTGCTATCAGGAGTACGACTGCAATCGTATAAATGAGGTAGGAAAGGGTTTGCCAGAATTTCCAGTCAATGGTAAATATAACAGCAAAAGCGATAGAAGAAATACCAATCCATATTAATTGTTTTCCGGCGGAAGAATAAATAAAGCTAATATCTGTTTCCTGGCTGTGGCTCACGGCGTACACCATCAGCCAGCCAATTGCGACAAAAGCCAGGAAAATGGAAAAAGCAGCTCTGTCAATATTTTTTAACCCTGCGGCATCTCTTTTACTCATGTTGTCACATCTCCTGTCTTAATAAACACCAATCAGGTCAACCGGGCGAACGGTGTTATCGCGCACCAGATAAGCGCTTGGATAGTCTCTTTTCAGCAAATATTGCAAACGCATGGCGTCCAGTTTTGTTGCAAAGGCGCCTGCGTACAGTTTGTACCAGGGATTGGCGTGCACCCAGTCAATCGGAATATTCGGATATTTGTATTGAAATACCTGTCGGGCGCTTTCCAGTTGCTGCCGGTCGGGCGTTGCCAATACCTGCACGCGCCACCCTTCTATAGTCGTGGTTGCTTTGTTGATGGCGGTGAAGCGATCCATCATCTGACCGATGATCGGGTCTTCCTTGATCTGGATGTTTTGGGCATTCAGCCCAAGTGTAAATCCAGCGGCGAAAAGCAGCAGAATTCGTCTCAGCATGAGAATTTTTTTGCAAAGATAGAGAATTGCCGGCGATTTTGTAGTATTGAATAAAGCCGAAGACATTGATTTTAAGCAAAATCGGTATTTGTCATTCGAAGCGTTAAGTGGTTTTGTCTGTTTACCAGCCGTTAATGATCATCACACTGGAAGAGCTTCCGATGCGATTGGCGCCGGCTTCGATCAGCCGAAGAGCGTCTTCTTTGGTGCGAATGCCACCCGAAGCCTTGATTTTGATTTTATCCTGAAGGATCTGTTTTAATAGATGGATAGTTGCAACCGTTGCGCCTTCGCCATTAAAACCAGTAGAAGTTTTGACAAAATCCGGTTCCAGTTCCAGGCAAATTTTACAGAGTTTATGAATTTCCTCTTCCGAAAGCAAGCCGGTTTCCAGAATGATTTTAACCGTTTTCCCTTTCAGGTGGGCAGCAGTAACTAAGCTGTCGATATCACTCCGGACAATGTTCCACATACCGCTTTTGACAGCGCAAATATTGACCACTGCGTCCAGTTCGTTTGCTCCTTCATCAATGGCACGCTTGATTTCTTCCACTTTGGCGGCGGTAGTAGAATAGCCCATTGGAAAACCGATTACCGTTGCAACTTTTACGGGACTGTCCGCTAAATATTCTGAAGCTTTTTTTACATAAAAAGGAGGAACACAAACAGCAGCAAAATGAAACTGCATGGCTTCACTACAAATCTTGCTGATATCCTCCAGCGTACAATCTGCCTTTAACACAGTGTGATCTATATAACTCGCCAAGTCCATATCGGTACGGGGTTTATAATGTTTCAACAGTGCAATTTCGTCAAATCTGATTCGTTGTAATTCGATGCAATATATCACAAAAAATCATTATTGCGCCACATTTTTCC
>CAZQTF010000038.1:0-21614 GCA_964596135.1 uncultured Saprospiraceae bacterium
TTACTTAAATCTTCAAGTAGATTCAACATATTATAATTGGCATTGTCTGAAAAAGATTTCAAACGAGCCCCCGCTGCCATATTCTGTTCTCGTCTCAAAACAATTGCATTTGCAGTCCTTTATTACTTTAGCAAGCCATAATTGCGCTTGTATTTTATTATTAAAGGTTTTACACGAATCCCATTCCCCTCCTTTTGAATCGACACAAGCGCGAGGAGATAAAGTTGCGTTCAGTTTTTCTATCAATTCAACGTCAAATGTAAAATCTTCGACTTCCTTTTTTTTAGAAAGTACAAACGATAGATTGAGTACATTATTTTCTTCGAGATGTTCCTCTAATAGTGAAATTTGTAAACTCCAATAATCTATAATATCTGAAACAGTTTCATCTGAAATTTCTTGATCTTGTAATTGATCTTTCGTACAGGATGTTTGGAAAGCAAGAAATAAAAGTAAAATGAATGATAAGCGATGTAACATGACAATAAACATTTAGATTTATTCCCTGTGTACGCCTAGGGGTAAGCGGCTTACTTCTTGTTCAAGGAGTTTTCGGCATTGCCTCCTGCTTATGTTAACATATATATTTCGCCCTTCATAATATGTGAACAATTGCTATACTAAGGTAAATGTTTTATTTTAATAAAGCAAGTTTTTACAAAAAATTAATATTATCCGAAGAAATTGTTTAGTTTTCTAAGTCCAGGAAGAGGCAAAAATCATCTGTAAAGGTATGAAAACTTGGAGGTTCAAAAGTTCAGTGATTGATTCGGGAGTCAAAAGTAAAAGATTTAGACGTTTACTCGGTGTTTTGATCTAGCAATTTTAGCAAATCATCAATTCTGATAATTGAAACTTGAGGAAAAGGGGTGTTTTTCAAAATATTAAAATCAGAGTCTTCAAATATTTGTATCAAGCACTAATTTCACTTTTCAGCCTTCATTTTGTAGTGTTCCGCTTTCCACTCCTCTATATCAACTGCTGAATATCCTTTTTCATCAAAGGCTTTGTCTGCTTCTTCTACAACCTTTTTAGCCAAAAATTCGATTAAAACTTGTTTCAACTCGCGTAAATCCTTTTCAGATAAGTCGTTGTCGAAAAGTTTGATAATTTCTAATTGTGCAGTATTCAAAGCAGGCATAATATATCTTTCTTAAAAAAACGAACATTTATTTTGTTCCAAAGCCTCGAATTTTTAAACCTTCCAAAACCGGAGCAACAATACCTCCGCTGCCAAAAACACCAACGCCAAAATCAAGCACCACCGCCATAACACAATGCCCTGGCTCCGCTCTTCGATGCGCGCCGTCAGCACGGCTTCTTCCAGCACGTCAATCACGTTCGTCTTGGGTCGAGTTATATTTTTTAAATCTGATGCAGGAATATAATCCAAAGCTGATTCTTTTCGATCATAATTGAACGCATACGTCGCCAATGTTGAATCCGCACTTAAAAATAAATCATAAAAACCTGCCTGCAACACTTGATTGCTGATGCCCAAAAACGCCTTCGCGCCGATGATGCGTTGTTCTGGAATAAACTCGCCCAACTCGCCACGCAGTTTATAGACAATATCTGCGCTATTCGTAAAATGCTCTGCTTCAATCACTTCGTCGCGTCCTATGGTGTAGGCAATTCTCTTCGCTCGATTGGAGGAAATCGCCATTTTATACAACATCGGAATAAAAATCTCGCCGCTCTGCGCCAAATTGTTGTATTGTTCATCCAAAGGCGCAACGCAGACGTATAAATTGCCCTGTCCGAGGCGGTATTTCGACAAGAAAGCGCTGCCGTCGCGGTAAGTGAGCAATTGCTCTTCGCCGCGCGCGTTTGTGCGATTGGTTCGGAAACTACCTTTGGTCGTAGGCAAACGCAGATTGGCAGTACGATTTTCAAAAACGTCCCGGAAGACAAATTCTTCCGTATTCACCGAGCCGACATTTTTTTCTCCATCCGCAAAAGCCTGAAAATCATTGGCTGGAAAGCTGCTCAAGAAACTTCGGTACGAATTCAGATCTGCCTGACGCCCCGGGAAAACCAGCACATTGCCTCCGTTTTCTACATATTCCTTGAGCTCAGATGCCAAACCTGACGAGACTAAGAGCAGATCATTCAACACAATCAACTGATAATTAGAAAATTGCGAGTATTCAATATTTTTCGCGAACTGATTCGTTGCCCGAAAATTGACGATTCCCGCAAAAGCGGCATCGAGGTAACGGCTCGGTGTTTTTTCACTGATAATCAGCACATTAATCACCTCTGGTACCTCAAATGTGACAAAAAATTTATCATCAAACTGAATAGGATAATCGGTAATGGCGAGTTCAGCGCTATGCCAGCCCGTACGCAACGGCGTAATCGGCACGGTATCGGTCACGGCGCTTTGCGCGGGCACGCTCATTGTACCCACCGGTTTGGTCTGCCCTTCGTAACGGATGCTCAGACGCACGTTGTCGGCGTCTTCGCGACTGTAATTGCGCACCGACACCAACAGATTGTTGGTTTGGTTCAACATTTGCACCGGCGCTTCAAACCAGGCAGAATCAATGCCCACGTTGCGCTCCTGCACGGCTTGCAATGGCACAAGGTTCACCTCCAGCGTCGTATCCTGAAAATTGTCCAAATCCACGACGTTCTTCTGAAAATCTGAAATCACATAAGCCGTTTGCGTTTCGCCTTTACCCGTATTCAAGGCTTGCTGCTGTTTTCCCAGCACTTTTGATAATTCCCGCGTAGCCGGAGAAACCTGGATTTCCTCAATCAAAGCGAGTGCGTCTTCTTGGCTCACCAGACGCTGATGCCGTCCTTCAAAATCGCTCGTCAAAATCTGGAATTCATCTTCCACGCCGTAAGCTTGCACGATCTCGCGGGCGCGTTGCTTGGCGCGTTCGAGGAGGGGTGCTTCCTGACTCAATGCACTCATACTGAACGAATTATCCACGAACACACTCACTGACTTTTGCCCTTGCTTCACTTCAGCATCTTGTGGAATAAATGGCTGCGCAAACGCCAACACTAAAAACAGCAAAGCCAGTAGCCTTGCGATGAGCACCAGGATATTGCGAAGTTTGGAGCGCGCACTTGTCTCTTCTTTTACCTCGCGCAGGAAGCGCACGTTGGTAAAATAAACCTTCTTGAACCTACGGAAATAGAACAAATGTAGGATGATCGGAATTGCCAAAGCTGCTATTGCAAACAAAAATGTCGGATACAGGAATTGCATATACTTATGGAATATTGGAATATTGGAAGGCTGGATTTTTGAAGCGATGGTTTTCCATTATTCCTCCTTTCCAACATTCCATTATTCCTTTTTCGTGATAAACGCCAAAAATACAAAGTCCGTTGTAAACGGCAAGGATTTATTGAGCCGGGAAGTGTTATGGAAGGGTTAAATAAGCCACGACAGGAAAAGAATAAAACTGGCAGCATATTTTTATGATAATTTCCCAGGTATTATCATCAATCTTGCGCTCCTTATTTCCTAAAGTTAAACCGGCAGGGTATTACACTTTTTATTATATCTATTTATTTTTTAAAAAAAAATAACTTTTTCCAATTATTTCAACAACGATTTTCGCGTTTATTAGTGCTCAAATACCCAATAGGTCTAGCTTTCCCGTCGATTTTTGCTTAGCGCAATCCCGTGCCACCAAAATAAATACATCATACTTTTTTAATAAAAAATATTATTTTGACCATGCGATAATCAACTTATCGCAAAAAAAACTGAAAACCCACTCCAAAATCCAAAAATTCGTTGATAAAATCATCTTCCAATTGTCGTCCATCATATTTCAAAAGCGCCTCCAGGGCGAGGTTGGGCGTGAGAAAATAGTCCAACCCAATGCCAGCCGTGAGGTTCAGATTGAAAAAACCGGGGTCATTTGTTTTATCCGCTAATTGAAAACGCGTACCAAAACCCGCAGTAGCAAAGGGTTGTATCCGCGAACTGCTGCCGCCGATGTAATATCGCGCAAAAGGCTCCGGGTAAACGATCGCATTCTGATTGGCGAAAGCAAGCTGGAACCCCGCGCCCAGCGCAAGGCGATTGGTAAGGAAATAGCCCGCAGCAGGACTAAAAGAGGCGTAAAGATCATCGAATTCGCCGATGCCAAACCAACCGCCATTGCCGGAGATACCGAGCAACCAGGCGCCTTTGCTCAACGCAATGGCATTGTTTTCGGTGGAAGCGGTATTGGCATGCGGAAGCAGAAAAAATTGCAAACCAACATTATATATTATGCTGTGCGAATCAAAATTCTCTTCAAAATAACCTCGATATAATAAGGTACCTTCCAAAGCGATATTGGAATTGGCGAAAAAGTTGAAACCCGCACCGGCAAAAGGCTCGATGGATGACCGTTCGGTTTCACTGATTACAGGTTGGTTAGAGGTAGTTCGAAAGCGGATGAACGTGCTGCCAAGGGTAGCAAACCAATGAAATGATTGTTCAGGACGATTAAAATAATAGCGTGCAAAAGGAGTAATGGAAAAGCTTTGAAAAGTATATTCCTGATCCTCGAAGCTGAGAAACCAAGGTCTATAGCCAAGCCCGGTTCCGATCAACCACTGGTCGGTAATAAAATACCCGCCCGAAGGTGTGATTGAAAAGCTGAAATCATCTCTCATGTCAGAGAGAGTGGTGCTTGCGCTTGCACCGCCGCCAAGGAGCCAGACGCCTTTTTTGATTTGTGCAGAGGAAGCAATACTACATAAGCTGAATAAAACTACCAATGGCGTGGATAATGCTTTTTTCATAATTTAAAGTATTTTACTGACATCTATTCTCTTCAAGGTTTTCGGCAATCCCTTGAGACACATCTTTTATGTGCAATTTCGCCAATTGGGTTGGTAAGGGCAATTCCTTTTTGCATCAAATAAATACAAGAGGGTGTATAAAGTGATGATAATCAATTGTTTATTTTTTATAATTAACTTAAAATTAATATCATGCATTAAGGAATATTCAGCAGTTTATGCGTTTGCAGGCTGAGTCGCCATTTGGGGTGCTGCATACAGTACTGAAGCGTGAGCTGGGTGTTGCGCTCTTTTTCGGGGCTGTCCATTGGTTGTAAGAAAAAGTGTTGAAAGTCAAGGTGTTCGTAGCGTTCCGGCTCGGCGCCAGGTTGCGGGTACACGAGCTTGAGTTCATGGCCTTTTGTGACGAGGAGTTCAGTGTTTGCCTTCGGGCTTACGCAAATCCAGTCCAGACCTACAGGAGCAGGCACCGTGCCGTTGGTTTCCACGGCTACCTCAAAGCCACGCGCGTGAAAAGCCTCGATCAACGGCTCATCCAACTGCAACAAAGGCTCACCGCCGGTGCACACCACATAAGGTTTACCTTGATCCAAGCCGGGTTCCCAGAGCGTTGCGACCTGGTCGGCGAGTTCTTCCGCCGCGTAGCGACCGCCGTTCAAGCCATCCATCCCCCAGAAATCGGTATCGCAAAACGGACAAATCGCTTTGTGCCGGTCTTCCTCACGCCCGCTCCAGAGATTACAACCTGTAAAACGGCAAAACACCGCAGGGCGCCCGGTCTGCGCGCCTTCACCTTGCAAGGTATAGAAGATTTCTTTTATTTTGTAAGTTGTGTTCAAGTACAATTACATTCTGGTGTTCATAGGTTATGAACAACAATTTGATAGCAATAACAAGGAAAGGCTAACAGGAGTTTCCTTTAAAATCCAGATCAATTTTTCAAATTAGCCATTGCGAGCTGTGACCATTTATAAGATCACTTCCCCAAACAAATCAAACTCTGTTGCATCGGTAATGCGAACATTGGCAAAGTCGCCAATGCGCACGTATTGGCTGGCAGCCGACGCGAGTACTTCATTGTCCACCTCCGGGGAGTCGCCCTCGGTGCGCCCGATGAAGTATTCGCCTTCCTTACGATCGAAAAGCACTTTCAGAGTTTTGCCGACTTTTTCCTGGTTTTTTTCAAAAGAAATTTCCTGCTGAATTTCCATCAAACGATTGGCGCGATCGGCTTTTACTTCGGCAGGCACGTCGTCTTCGAGGTCGTAAGCGCGGGTTCCTTCCTCATGCGAATATTGAAAAACGCCCAATCGGTCGAATCGCATTTCGCGGACAAAGTCGCACAAATCCTCGAATTCAGACTCCGTTTCGCCTGGGAAGCCCACGAGCATGGTCGTACGCAGCGTAAGATCAGGCACTTTTTGTCGCGCCAATTCAATCAATTTAATGGTTTCTTCTTTCGTAATCTGACGGCGCATTCTGTCCAGCACGGCGTTGTTGGCGTGTTGTAACGGCATGTCCAAATAATTACAAACCTTTGGCTGAGAGGCAATTACATCAAAAACTTCCGTCGGAAACTTGCTCGGATAAGCGTAATGCAGGCGAATCCATTCGATGCTATCCACTTGCGCCAGGGCTTCCAGTAATTTGGGCAATTCGCGCTTTTTATATAAATCTAAACCGTAATACGTTAGTTCCTGCGCGATGAGCATCAATTCCCGCACGCCTCGCCGGGCAAGGCTGGCGGCTTCTTTGACCAACTGCTCGATCGGCTTCGACACGTGCGTGCCCCGCATGAGCGGAATGGCACAAAAGGAGCAGGTGCGGTTGCAGCCTTCCGAAATTTTCAGGTATGCGTAGTGCGGAGCCGTCGTGATCAGGCGCTCGCCGATGAGTTCGTGCTTGTAATCAGCGTTGAATTTTGCCAGCAATTGCGGAAGTTCCAGCGTGCCAAACCAGGCGTCCACTTCGGGAATTTCCACTGCCAGATCATCACGATAACGTTGGCTCAAGCAGCCGGTGACATAGAGTTTGTCAATGTCACCTTGCTTTTTTGCCTCGGCGTATTCCAGGATCGTATCAATGGATTCCTGCTTCGCCAGGTCAATAAATCCGCAGGTATTGATGATTATTACGTTCGCATCCTCGTCGTTACTGTCGTGCACGACTTCGTACTGATTGCCGCGCAACTGGGTGATCAAATTTTCTGAATCCACCAGGTTTTTCGAGCAACCCAGCGTGATGATGTTAACTTTATCTCTCTTTAAGGTCTTTGTTTTCATACGATTAGCAGACAAATGCTTTTGGCAAAAAGTTTGCAAATATAGGAAAAATCCAGTGTTGCTGAATTCGTTAATGTTTTCTAAAAATTCATGTCAAGCCATTGATTTGTGTAAACGATTTTGAACCTTTACTGTTCACATTGATAGTATAACCCAAGTCTTAGAGAGTATGTCTAATTCCAAGTTCAGCATCTGGTCGAACTTACAGTACGACCTTCCCGCTTCCGTCGTCGTTTTTCTGGTGGCACTTCCTTTATGTCTCGGCATTGCCCTCGCTTCCGGCGTGCCGTTATTTTCAGGTCTTATTGCTGGTATTGTAGGGGGTATTGTAATCGGCGCATTGAGCAAATCTCCCCTAAGTGTGAGTGGTCCCGCCGCCGGCTTGGCGGTGATCGTACTCAACGCCGTACAAAGTTTACCCTCTTTTGAGGCGTTTTTGCTGGCGGTCTGCCTGGCAGGTGTCATTCAAGTTGGCTTGGGTTTTGCCCGCGCCGGCGTGATCGGTGATTTCATCCCTTCGGCAGTAATCAAAGGCATGCTGGCAGCCATTGGGCTGATCCTCATTCTTAAACAAATCCCGCATGCGGTTGGCTACGATGGCGACTTTGAAGGGGATGAATCTTTTTTTCAAACCGATGGGCGCAATACCTTTTCAGAACTGTGGCTGATGATGCAGGAACAACTTTCGATGGGTGCGCTGATCATTTCTTCGATTTCGTTGATTTTCTTATTCTGGTGGGATAAACGGCAATCGAAATTCAAAAACTTTTTGCGCTTGCTGCCGGGTCCGCTGGTAGTTGTTTTTTTTAGCGTCTTTGCCAATCTTTTGTTCAAAGCATACTTCCCTTCGCTGGCAATTTCGGATGAACACTTGGTGGCAGTGCCGGTTGCCGACACGATTAGCGAATTTTTCGGGCAGTTTCGATTCCCTGACTTCAGCCAAATCGCCAACGGCGAAATATGGGTAACGGCCATCACCTTAGCCGCAGTTGCCAGTATCGAGACGCTTCTAAGCATCGAGGCAGTGGACAAACTCGATCCCTTCAAGCGCATCACACCGACCAATCGAGAACTAATGGCGCAAGGCACAGGAAACTTTATTTCCGGCTTGATTGGTGGCATGCCGATCACGTCGGTGATTGTGCGCAGTTCGGCAAATGTAAGTTCTGGCGCCCGTACCCAGGGCTCGGCAATTGCGCATGGCATTTTGCTGTTGCTCTGTGTAATAGCGATCCCGCGCCTTCTGAACTTAATCCCCCTTTCGGCGCTGGCAGCCGTACTGATTTCGGTGGGGTACAAATTGACCAAACCCGAAATTTTTATACGCAAATACGAGAAAGGCTGGGCGCATCTTATCCCATTCGTCGTTACAATCGTGGCAATTTTGTTTACGGACTTACTGGTAGGGATCGGCATCGGATTAGTGGTGGGCGCCTTCTTTATTGTATGGCGCAATTTCCATTCGGCGGTCTTCTTTCTGGTGGACGGCAACAATTATTTAATCCGGTTTAAAAAAGATTTGTCTTTTATACACAAATATGAATTAAAACGAATTTTAAATAAAATTCCGGATTATAGTAATGTGATCATTGATTTGTCTCGCACAAATTTTATTGACATGGACAATTCCGAAATCATCAATGATTTTACCGTCAATGCCATTTACAGAAACATTAAGGTGCAAATAAAAACTATTCCCACAAGTAAAGTTAACAACATCATAAAAACACCACTTTATGAAAAGATATGAACAACTCCTCCTGGAAAATAAAGCCTGGGCGAAGGAGATGGTCGCGGAAGATCCGCTGTTCTTTGAAAGACTCGCTAATATACAAAAGCCTGAATTTCTGTGGATTGGTTGTTCCGACAGCCGTGTGCCACCCAACGAAATTACACAAACGCAACCCGGCGAAATATTCATTCACCGAAATGTAGCGAATCTGGTCATTCACACTGATCTTAATTTGCTGAGCGTACTGCAATACGCGGTGGAAGTGCTGAAGGTAAAGCACGTGATCGTGTGCGGGCATTATGGCTGCGGCGGTGTAAAATCCGCATTGACGCGCAACTCCTACGGCATTATCAACAAATGGCTACGCCATATCAAGGATGTTTACCGTTTGCATGCAAATGAAATTGATGCGCTGCCAACTGAGGAAGAACGAGTGAACCGCTTGATCGAGCTCAACATCAAGGAACAGGTGCTCAATTTGGCGAAAACTTCCATCATTCAAAAAGCCTGGAAAAAGGAAAATGCGCCCTATCTGCACGGTTGGGTGTATGATCTGCATGATGGGATCATCCATCCGCTACTGGAAATGGCGCCCAACGACCACCTTGATCATTCGATTTTCGAATACGATAACCTAGACGAGTAAAAAATAATTCACATACAAATTTTAAATCAAGGATTGAGCATACCTCAATCCTTTTCTTTTCCGTTTTTATTGCCAAACATTGGTTATGAAAAAAATTCTTCCTCTTTTCGCGCTGATCTGCTTCATCCAATCCAGCTTTGCTCAATTTGGTATTTCCGGCGGCTATCGTTTCAATAACGCCAAAAACTGGCGTATCATCTACGCTGATGAAACCACGCAGGAGATGCTGGGTGATGGGCTTGCGTTTGGTGGAGATTACTGGTTTCGCCTCAAAAACTATCGCGTAGAATTTTTACCAGAGTTGAATGTAATACTTCCGCAAACAGTCACCGCAAAAGATGGAAGCGTCCTGGATGCAAAATTTTACAGCTTCTTTTTGAATACTAACTTTTATCTTTTCGATTTTATGGGCGATTGCGACTGCCCGACTTGGTCCAAGCAAGGGAATTTTGCCAAAAAAGGCTTTTTCCTGCAAGTGTCGCCGGGCATTTCCATGCTGCAAAATTCGGTCACGACTGAAGGCGTGAAAAACAATGCCAACGACTGGGCGATGAGTCTGGGCGCAGGAATTGGTTTTGATATCGGTATAACCGACCTGGTCACTTTTACGCCAATGGTTGGGGGACGTTATTTTCTGCAAACCACCTGGAGTAGCCTCGACGGAGCTAAAACTCCCTGGACATTTCGGCAGGAGAGCGCCATTACGCAGTTGTACGCCGGAGCGCGCCTGGGATTTCGTTTTGATTATACCAACCGCCGATAAAATTGTAGAAGAATATATAATTTTTTTATTGCGCATGTGACCAAAGGAAGAGTTCTTCGTCCAAAAGAAAACAAATTATTAATCCTAAATCCTGGTTCACATGAAGAAAGCAATATTTGCACTGTTCGTAATGACTTGCATTACGACTACATCGAATGCACAACTAATTGACAAAGGTGTGATTATGGCTGGCGGAAGCCTGGAATTCACATCTCAGAAAGGCAATGAAGTTTTTACCGTCAATCCAACGCTTGGTTATTTTTTCGCCGATAACGCTGCGTTGGGCGCGTCGGTTACCTACTCTTCGATCAGTAAATTTGACCAGTTTTACATCGGGCCATTTGCCCGGTACTATACCAATTTCGGTCTGTTTGGTCACGGGGGGCTTCAGTTTACACACATCAAAGATGCTGAAAAAGAAAACAACTTCGACTTTTTGCTTGGACTGGGCTACGCCGCATTTCTCAACGACAACGTGGCGCTGGAGCCACTATTCACCGTGAATTTCCTTGATGGCGATACCTACACTCGCCTGGGAATCTCGCTTCAGGTATATTTCGGGCGATAATTTGCATAGCCATGGAGCAATCTGCATACTATTAAACTACACTTGGATCATGATCCCATGAAAAAAAACACACCCCTAACCCAAGGCCCACACGCACATAGACACAGCAATAAAATCATTATACTGCTGCTTTAAGAGCTCCGGTAACATCTACCTGATTACCGAGAATGTTGAGACGGCGTCTTCACCCCTCGAAGGCGCTGCTCTCGGCATTTTAGGGTCGAACAACCGATCTTCCTCCTCTCAATCGAATTCGCTTTGCCTTTTGGCGGTACAGCGGTGTTCGCTCTGAAGCGACATAAACCGATTGATTATCAATAAAATCCAGCGATTCAAACTGCGTGGGAACGAGGCATTTTTTCACTTTTTGCTTTCGCAAATTCCCTTTAAGAAAATTGGATGCCGGAAAATCGGTAAGAAGCCAGATCGTCGTTCGGGTTTTGGGAATAAAGTCCAATGTACGGCGAAAAAAATACGACAGCAGCGCTACTGTCTTTCCATCGGGGCTGATAGCGGCGGCAGTCACTACACGCTTGGGCAGATAGAGACTATCGCGCAATTGCGCCACATACCTGCCGGGGCGGGCGGGGAGCGTGTAGTGTTTGGCATGGTAATTGCCTTGTATCAATCGGTTCTTGGAAAATAAATGTAATGAATCATTGTACCAAAAGAACCCCTCCATGTCAAAGTTACACAATTTCGCAGGCGGTGGAAAAGCTTCCTGATCCGGATAGGTGAATAGAATGGAATCCAGGGAACCCGTATCGGGTCGAAAAATGAAGATACACAAATCCTGCCGCCTGTTTAAATTATTACCAAAATCGCCAATGTAAATATTGCCGGCTCTATCAGCGGTAATATCTTCCCAATCGCGATTTTTTGCTGCCAACAGCACTTCCTGTTTCACATTTCCGCTGCCATCGCTAAGCACCAGCCGGGGTTGGTCGCCGCTATCATTGTGCCACCAGAGGCTATCGGGCGCGGCATAGTAAAGCCCGGATACTTCTTTCAGCTGATCCGGCAGTTTTATTTTTTTGGCATTCTGGCTCGGTGCTTCTTTTACGAAAAGCAACAAATACAGGCAACAGAAGAGAAATTTAGCGTTATGCATTTTTTTTATGGCAAAAGTAACCTGTTTTGTAAACTAAATCCTGAATTCACACGTTTGATGTTTAAACATTGAATTGTAAAATCCATTTTTCTTATGGCAAATCAACTGATCAACGGTATACATCACGTAACCGCGATGGCGGACGATCCACAGCGGAATGTGGACTTCTATGCGGGCATTCTCGGTTTGCGTCTGGTCAAAAAAACGATCAATTTCGATGCGCCGGATGTGTATCATTTTTACTATGGCAATGAAATTGGAGCGCCGGGTACGATTATGACCTTCTTTCCGTACGCAGGCATCCGCCGGGGTCGCAAGGGCAGCGGGCAGCTGACCGCCACCTCATTCGCCGTGCCGGCGAATTCTTTGGGTTTCTGGGTAGATCGGATAAAAAAATTCGGATTAAACCCCAGCCAGCCACAAACACGTTTCGACGAGGAATACCTTTCATTCGAGGATTTTGACGGATTGACACTGGAATTAGTGGCAACTGACCAGGACAATCGCCCGCCGTTTACCTACGGGCAAATACCGGAAGAGCATTCGATTCGTGGATTTTATGGAGTTGCATTGACGGAAGACCGCTACGAAAGTACTGCCGAGTTACTAACAAATACCATGCAGCACCAAAAAATTGCGGAAGCGGGAAATCGCCTGCGATTTTCTGCCAGTGGCAAACCCGGCGATTTTGTGGATTTGGTTGCTACTTCTGGCGGACAACGCGGGCTGGGCGGTGGCGGTACGGTGCATCACCTGGCATTCAGCACAGACAATGACCATTCGCAACTGGACATTCGCAGAAAAATTGCGGAGATAGGTTTACACGTCACACCGGTGTTGGATCGGCAATATTTCCATTCTATTTACTTTCGCGAACCGGGTGGCATTTTATTTGAAGTAGCGACCAATCCTCCGGGGTTCCTGTTTGACGAAAGTAAAGAAAATCTGGGCACCGCGCTGAAACTCCCCCCTTGGGAAGAGCCGAACCGCCTGGCGATTGAAACAGGATTAAAGCCAGTGGAGATTGATCCCAAGCGTTTCAAATAGAATGTTGCTGTGAATACCATTATTACTTTAGAAATAATCATAAAGTAAATAACAATCACAGCCCACAAAACAAAATTCAAGAATCATGCACACAAAGCAAGTTGTCTGCAAAGGAAAAATATTGGAGGAAGCCCGCAAAGCACTAATTTTGCTGCATGGCAGAGGTGGGAGCGCCGAAGACATCCTGTCTCTGACGGATTATTTGAACGTGAAAGACTTTGTGCTCCTAGCTCCACAAGCCACCAATCACACCTGGTATCCTTACAGTTTTATGGCGCCGCAATCGGCAAACGAGCCCTGGCTTTCATCAGCGCTGACGGTTGTTAAAAACATCCTCGACGACGTGATCCGGGCAGGTATTGCCCCTAAAGACATTTTTATAGGCGGTTTTTCGCAGGGTGCTTGCCTGACCTTGGAATTTGCAGCCAGGAATGCCCAAAAATTCGGTGGTGTGATCGCTTTCAGTGGCGGCTTGATCGGGCAGGAAATAGATCGCAGTAATTATCAAAGCGATTTCCAGCAAACACCTGTTTTTATTGGCTGCAGCGATGAAGATCCGCACATCCCGAAATCGAGAGTGGAAGAAAGCGGTGTCATTTTACAAGAAATGAATGCGCAGGTCAATGTAAGAATTTACCCTCGAATGGGACATACGATCAACGAAGACGAATTACGATACGTCAACCAGTACATTCTTGCCTAAACAAAAGAGGAAAGCCCCTTTTCGGGCTTTCCTCTTTTCTCATGCCTCTTGTGAATATGATTACAGATGCTTCAGCAAAGCCGCTTCAATTTCAACAGCGCCCCGCAAATTAATTTCGGCGATCTTACCCTCGCGATCAATGAGAAAGGTACGAGGAATGGCATTCACACCGTACAATGCCGCCGGGGCAGCCTCCCATTTTTTCAGATCGCTCACATGATAGGGCCAAATCAGCCCGTCATCCTGTATTGCCTGTACCCAGCGCTGTTTGCTATTTTCAATGGCAGCCTGAAGACTTTGCCCGGAAGATTCAAACCGTGCCGCAGAGCGGGAATCAATACCATCCAGCGAAACACTGAATACTTCGAATCCCCGATCTTTATACTTATTATACACCTTAACAACATTGGGATTTTCACGGCGGCAGGGACCACACCAGCTTGCCCAGAAATCCAGCAACACCACTTTACCTTTCAGACTCGACAGCGAATACTGCTTCCCATTGGGACTCGGCAGCGTAATATCGGGCGCCGGCTGGCCTATCTGGATGAGTTGCGCCGACTGTTGTGCCAGATATTGCGACTCCAGCGAGCTGATAAAATTGCCATAGCCCATCACAAAATCAGAGCCAGGATAAGCTTTTGCCAACTTCATTTGCGCTTTTTTCTGAATATCCAGAAACTGCGGGTTACCGCTGAGCGAAACATAAGACAGGTAAGCGCCCAAATAGGGGTTGGAGGCTGTATCTACTACATTTTGAATGTCATCCACTGTATAACGGCGGGACACAATATTGCGAACAGCATTAGCGAACGCTTCAGAACTGCCTGATCCACTGATCTTTACATCATACGTTTGAAAACGATTCAAATCGCCTTCGATGTTGATTTCACGTTCCGTGCCATCCAGAATCAGATTCATTCGCTGCGCACCAATACGAAGGTTGTAAACGCCTGTTTCCAAGCCCTCCGGAAAATTCATCGAAAAGTTACCGCTGTTATCTATGGTGACCTTCGCCAGTACATTGCTGGCTTTGCCAAGTATCACCTGATCCAGAAATGCCTGCAAATTCTGAGCACTGGATATTTTACCGTTGATGGTCGTCCCCTTCGGATTATTACATTGCCAGTTGAAGGCTGCCGCGGCGGCAATTAAAATGAGTATAAGCGTATTTTTCATGTTCAAATAGGATTTGAATTTCTGACTGATTAATAGTTTTATGATTCCATTTTTTGGCTCAAATAATTGTCGTATATGCTTTTCCATTCTGATATCACTCCGAAATCTTCCCCGTCAACAATAATGTCGCCCCGTGTCACTTCCCCCAATTTCGTAAATGGAACATTATGAGAATTGAGATAGTTGACCAAATCATCTTCCGTATCCAATGCCACCGACACTACAACGCGGCTTTGGCTTTCGCCAAATAAATAAGCATCTTTCCGGAAATTACTATCTGTCTCAATATCAAAGCCTAAGCTCCGAATCATCGCACTTTCCATTAGGGCGGTGAACAAACCACCCTCCGAAATATCGTGCGCCGATTCAATCATTTCTTCCTTAATGAGCGCTTTCAGATTTTGCTGAATATGATATTCTTCATCCAGATCGAAATGCGGCGCTGGCGACAACTCGATCTTGTGCACTATGCGCAGATACTCCGAGCAGGCAATATCATTGTGTGGCGTGCCAATCATGTAAATTTGATGCCGGGGAGCTTTAAAATCAAGCGTCATGTATTTATCCGCATTATCTAATACGCCCAGCATGCCAATGGTTGGCGTCGGATAAATCGGCTCGGTCTTATCCTTGAAAACCGATTGGTTATAAAAGCTGACATTACCGCCAGTTACCGGCGTATCAAATTTCTTGCAGGCGTCGCCCATACCTTTGATCGCTTGCACAAACTGCCAATAAACTTCTGGATTGTAAGGGTTGCCAAAATTCAGACAATTGGTGATCGCCACCGGCAAACCACCGGAGCAAACGATGTTGCGTGCGGCCTCAGCCACAGCGATCATCGTGCCCACGTAAGGATCAGCGTGTACGTACATCGGATTGCAATCCGTCGTAACAGCCAGCGCTTTATTGGTGCCCTTCACGCGCACGAGCGCAGCGTCGGAAGGCGCGTTGGTGGTCATTGTATTGGTGCGCACCATCGAGTCGTATTGCTCATAAACCCAGCGTTTTGATACGATATTGGGCGAAGCGAATACTTTTTTGGCAACTTCCAGATAATTCTTCGGCGAGTCAAGCGAATTCGATTTGAATTGTGCCGCTTTGTCAATGTAAGCAGGTTTTTGAAACTCGCGTTTGTACACAGGCGCGCCGCCACCCAGTACCAGCGATTGCGCAGGAATATTCGCCACTAATTCCCCTTCGTAATAATATTCCAGCCGACCGGTATCGGTCACTTCCCCGATGATCGCGCACTCCAGATCCCATTTATCAAATACTTCGAAAAGTTTGTCTTCCTGGCCTTTTTTACAAACAATCAGCATGCGCTCCTGGCTTTCCGAAAGCAGGATTTCCCAGCCCTTCATGTGGGATTGACGGGTCGGTACCTTACTCAGATCAATCCGCATACCGCTTTTGCCTTTCGCCGACATCTCGGAAGTGGAACAGGAGATACCCGCCGCGCCCATATCCTGCATGCCCACAATGGCGCCGGTTTTAATGGCTTCCAACGTCGCTTCAAGCAATAATTTTTCCTGGAAAGGGTCGCCCACCTGCACCGCCGGAAGGTCTTCTGCCGAGTCTTCGGTTAAATCCGCAGAGGCGAAGGTTGCCCCATGAATGCCATCTTTACCCGTTGCCGAACCAACGATAAATACCGGATTACCAATACCTTCTGCGATTGCCGAAATGGTTTCACCTACACGTACCACGCCAACGGACATGGCATTGACCAGGATGTTCTGGTTGTAACAATCGTGGAAATAGACTTCGCCGCCTACCGTCGGAACGCCGAAGCAATTGCCGTAATCGCCGATGCCATGCACTACGCCGCGCATCAGGTGTTTGGTATGATTCAAATCCAGATGGCCAAAGCGCAGCGAATTCAGCGCAGCAATTGGTCGGGCGCCCATCGTAAAAATGTCGCGGTGAATACCACCCACGCCTGTAGCTGCACCCTGATAAGGTTCGATCGCCGAAGGGTGATTGTGCGATTCGATCTTGAAAGCGCACGCCCAGCCGTCGCCAATGTCTACCAGTCCGGCGTTTTCCTCGCCCGCGCCTACGAGCAGGCGGCTACCGGTACGAGGCAAGGTTTTGAGCCAGTAAATGGAATTTTTATAAGAACAGTGTTCCGACCACATGACGGAAAACACGCTCAATTCGGTGAAATTGGGGGTACGCCCCAAAATTTCAATGATGCGTTCGAATTCTTCCGGGGTAAGACCCAGATCTTTTGCAGTTTGTATAGTTACTTGTATTTCAGTAGATTGCATTCGTTGTTAGCCTAATTTAAGTTACAAAGATAACATCTGTTTGGAGAACTAACACCAACAGGAGGGTAGTTAAAAAAAAATTAACGGAAGCTACATCATTTCTCCAGTTTTATATTCAATCGGGAAGGGAAAGAAATGATTTCGATCGTGGGAAAGATGGGATATTGGGAAAGCAATATCAAAATTCGATTATTTTCCAATTATTCATTGTTCCGATGCTCCTCTTTTGACAACAAAATGCCTTTATGGTAAAAAATGGTTTCTTAGAGGCTTCCAGATGTTTCAAACATGGGCTTATTCTTTCCCAAATCGCAGGTGTTCTGAATGGTACATAAAAAAAACACGCACCTATTATTTGTCCTATCGAATAAGGTAATTCACCCAGAAAAAAAGTACTAAATAAATCCACAGTCCATCTAAAAAATGCCAGTAAATGGTGAGCAATCGCAACCTTAACCGCTTCTCCGGATCGGAAAAATACACCAAAACCGTTACCGGCTCTTTCATGTAGCGACGTGCCTGCCAGAGAAAAACACCCAGAAACGGCAACCCGCCAATAACATGCGCGAAGTGCAATCCAGAAATCACATATAAATAACCCGCTGAATTACTGGAATTTATAAATATATCCTGACTAAACAGCGTTTTCCAGCCGATGTATTGTAAAATCATAAAAATGAGCGATAATGCCATTGTTGCCAATAAAGCGCGCTGATAATTGAGGGTATGATCAGCTTTGTAAGAACGCTTCGCCCACAGCATGGTAGCGCTGCTGCCCAGCAGAATCAGGGTATTGAAGATGAAAATATTAGGCAGGCGCACCGGAGGCTGCTGGTTTTGAACACGCGAATAAACGAACGCTGCCGACAAACTCAGAAACAAGGCGGTCAGGCTGATGAGTAAAAGAATCAGCAAAATATTTTTCGGATGGAAAGCAAAATTCTGGTATTCGTCGTAGTGCTCCTGATCTTGATTCTGATTTATAGACTGATCGTTCATATGATCTGATATTTCGTCTCCGGTTTTTTATTTTTCGCCTCCCGTCTGCACCGATCGCTGCAATATTTCACTTCTTCCCACACCTTTTCCCATTTTTTGCGCCAGGTAAACGGGCGATTGCAATGCGCACAATTTTTCTGCGGCAGATCCTTTTTTTTGCGCTGTTTTCCCACTTTGTCCAATATTTTGACAATAAACAGATCAAAAGGAAGATTGTTCCGTTTTGCCCTTGTTGCATAGAATCACAGCTTTCTGGTTTTCTTACTTTCTTGAATAATACAACTTACAAACATCTGGCAACAAGTAAGCTGTAAGACGCCATAAATTCAATAAAAATACTATTTTCGCGTTGATGAAAACCTGCCACGTCTGTAAAACGACACTTCCTGATAATGCCCGGTTTTGCTTCAACTGCGGCGCGCCCCAGCCTATGGTGCAACTTACCAATGCGCCAACACTGAATCTGCGAGGAAACGTCGAACAACAGATTGAAGCACAATTTTTTATGGCTTTCCGCGAACGCATCGAAGCAGAACACAACCTCCATCTGTTGGAAAATTACTCTACTCGCCTTTACAAGTCTGGTTTTCAAGAAGTTGTGGTGCGCCGAGCGGAGCAATTAGCCGCACAGATCCACATGCTCGATCAGGCAGACGAACTGAGCGACCTACGCCTGGAGGGCATGCTCATCAACGCCATCGAAGACCTGCTCGACTATTTTATCATTCGCCACTGCGCCGACCTCAACGCCGTGCCCCTGCCTGAAGCTATTCTCAGCTATCAGGGTTTGAAATACAGCGATATCAATCTGTTTCAAATGGTAATGCATTACCTTGATTTTGCCAAAGAAGAAGAAACCGTTTACACCGATTTTCTGGCAATGCCATTAGACAAGCTCAAAAACGCCAGCCAGTCCTTTCTGCATCCGGAGGCGCAGGAACGCATTTTTTTCATCTGCGATCAGAGCATTCTCGGCTCGGTGCGCGAGGGATTTGCCCTGACTGAACGCGCCATTTACTGGAAAGCAGCGCTCGAAAAGGCACGCCAGGTGAGTTATGACAATTTGCAGACAATAGAGCGAAAAAAAGACTGGATCACCATCAATGGTTTCTTTTTTAACGTTAATCAATCGTTGAATCTCAAAATGCTCAAGCTCTTGAAAAAAATCAAGCGATTAATCATTTACGGATAAATAAATGAATTACGGTTTACAACTTACGATTTATTTACTGTTGTTCATGGTTGTTACGCCTTTTTCCAATGCCCAAAACTTCCCCCGTTTTGACGTAGCATTTACAGCCAATGAGCAGGTGCTGCCCATGCCCCTCACGGGAGGTTTGAATTGTCCGCAACTATCGGCAGTAGATCTAAACGACGACGGCATCGAAGATTTACACATCTTTGATCGGGTCGGCAATGTCCATCTGACATTCCTGTATGATGGCAACCAATATCAGTTTGTCCCCGAGTACGCTGCATTCTTTCCGAATATCAAAAACTGGATGCTGCTGCGCGACTACAACCATGACGGCATCATGGACATTTTCGCTTACTCCGATGCCATCGGCGTGGATGGGGTAATCGTTTTTACCGGCAAATATGAAAACGGGCACATCGCTTTTGAACGCTTTAATTTTACGCAGTGGTTTTACGATGTAATTTCCATCCGCCTGTCCAGTGGTTCGCGTACCAATCTGTACGTCAGTCGTATAGATTACCCCGCCGTAGATGATATTGACTGTGATGGCGATCTGGATATTTTGACCTTCAATGTTGCTGGTGGCTACGTTGAATTATACACCAATCGCTCGGTCGAACGCGGCTTCGGGCGCGACAGTCTGATTTATGAATTAACCGACGGCTGCTGGGGCGGTTTTTATGAAAGTGGACTGAAACTGGAAGTGGATCTGGCGGCAGCGCCCAATACCTGCTTCCGCAACATCGCGAATCCTGACCTAAGCCCACGCCATGCCGGCTCTACCCTACTTACACTCGACAAAGACAACGACGGCGATAAAGAAATCATTCTCGGCGATATTACTTTTAATAACCTAACCCTACTGACCAACGGCGGCACTTGCGCCAAAGCCTGGATGAATGCACAGGACAACGCCTATCCCAGCAACTCCGAGCCCCTGAATTTGCCGGTTTTTCCGGCGGCTTTTTATCTCGATCTAGACCATGACGGCAAAAAAGATTTAGCCGCAGCGCCCAATTCAGAACAACTTTCTGAAGATCGCTCGGTCATCTGGTGGTACAAAAATACCGGCTCGAATGTGCAGCCCATGTTTGAATTGCGACAGAAGGATTTTTTAGTGGATGAAATGCTCGACTTTGGCACCGGCGCTGCCCCGGCGTTCGTGGATTACAACGCCGATGGTTTACCCGACCTGGTCGTAGGTACCTACGGCACTTACGATGAAGTATCTATGCGCGATGCCCGGCTGTATCTGTTTGAGAATGTTGGCACCCGCACCAATCCAGCGTTTGCGCTGGTGGACGACGACTACCTCCAGATGAGCGTTTTTTCCAGCAATACCTACAACTTGGCGCCGACCTTTGGCGATCTCGACGACGACGGGGACCTCGACATCCTCGTGGGCGAAGAACAAGGGCGCCTTTTCTACGCTGAAAATACTGCCGGAGCCGGCAATCCGCTGACCTTTGGTTCCTGGCAATACGACTATCAGGGCATAGACGTAGGCATCAGCAGTACACCGCAGATCGTGGATTTAAATCGCGACGGCTTACCCGATCTGGTCATTGGCGAACGCAACGGCAATATCAACTATTTTCAAAACATTGGTCATCAAAACAATCCGCAATATAACCCCGATCCAACCGCAACGCCCAACACCGAACGCCTCGGCAGAATTGACACGCGCGTGCCAGGGTTTGTTTCGGGCTACAGCGCTCCGGTGCTGCTGGATTTCGCCGACGGGTATAAGCTCATCACCGGCACGGAAATTGGGCAAATCGAGTTGTACAGCAACATTGAAACAAGCATCTACGAGCAGCTCATCGCCGATACCGAGCAGTTTGGCAGCGTAAACGAAGGCTTTCAGGCGCATCCCGCTTTCGCAGATTTAAATGACGACGGCTTCCTGGAAATGTTTATCGGCAATCTGCGCGGTGGCTTGAGCGCTTTTGCCACCAATCTCCCTGCGAATCAAACCACGCCGGTGCAAGAGCCATTTATCGAGCTAAATATTCAGCTTTCGCCCAATCCAGCTTCCGACTTATTACACATCCAAGTAAATGACTCTCCAAATGCCATGAAAAAATTAGAATTATATAGTACAGCAGGGCAACTCATTTTGCAACAATCCTGGTCGGATGAACAATTAACACTACCCATTCATCATTTACCAGAGGGAATTTATTTTGCTAAAATAGAAGTGAATGAAACAGTCGCGACCTTGCGTGTGGCGGTGATTCGTTAGAAGGCGTACGTGCCCTTCAAGTAATTGGAATCAAGAAAAATTATTCTTACTCAGAATTAATCAACGGAAATACCCTGATAACTCCGCTTCCCAAACAATAGCGT
>CAZQTF010000039.1:0-21460 GCA_964596135.1 uncultured Saprospiraceae bacterium
ATGATACCGGAGCGGGCTTTTGTTTGTTGAAGAGCGAAACTCGACACAGCGACAAAAAGTGCGCAAGGGATAGGAGTTCCGATTTATCGGAACGGATAGCCCGGTACGCCGTTAGGCGGATGCGCTCTGGAAAGAATGTGTAAAATGAGATTATTTAGTGAAGATCGTTTTGTTAAAAAAACATGATATTATTGTAATGAAATGAGCCGGTGATCGGAAAAAATAGTGTATGGGAAGATAAAATGATTATCCCATTCGCCAAAGATTTGAACAGATCGCCCACCGCTAACCGCAATGATTTTCCACATAGTATCCTCAGAAACCAGTGCAGGAAGCTGTTTTCCATTACGATCCACCAGGAGCAGGTGCTTGCCGCCCCAAACCGGTGTGACGTCGTCTATCAAAACAGGGAACAGCTCAAGCCAGGGAAGTTGGCTGAGCGCTTGAGCGTAGCTGTTGGCGAAAGCGGCCCAATCAGCGTAGCCAGATGGTAGAAATGCGTCATTGGTGGATTCAAAATTTTTGACCAACGCGCGCTGGCGGTAAGTGCCGGGATAGAAGACCACCTCGGCGCGGATCTTGCTGCCCAAGTTCCAATGTTCGGCAAAATCGGCGTTGCCCCAGGCAAAATCGAGCAGAAGCGCAGCCTGACCGGTGTTTTTTCCTATGAGCCAGGTGCGTCGGGAGCGAAGATTTTCTTCCATTTTTTCAGAAAGACTCGCGATAAGCCATTCATCCTGCAAGCCTTTTTGTACCAGCACCTCTTCTTTTTTGATGCTGATGCCGGCAGTGTTTAGCAATTCCTGTTGCCATTCGTGCGGGAGCTGTTCTCTTTGCTGAAAGGCCTTTGCAAAAAGGTACAATTCTGCAATTTCAGACAATAGTTTTTCGTGGGGGTTTTCCGCAATTTGCAGGTTTTTAAAACTGCGAATGCGCCGACTGATATTGCCCAACTTGGCGTCTACCATACGGGCGGCAAAAGTATCCCAGTAAGCGGCATCCCGGCTTAGGGCAGAAGCCAGTCCGTGCCGAATCAAATCCAACAGCCACTCCTGTAATTCAGCAGCACCAGCCTGCATTTGTGCCATTGTTTTTTCAGGAGTCGTTATTTGTATTGGCTTTTCAGTGGTAGATGCCGGTTTCTTTTTTTGACGGTGGAGCCATTTGTCCACCCAATCGGGGTAATCATGCCATACATGAAACCCATCAGAACCCTGGAGGTATAGCAAAATCAAAGAAAGGGCGTGTTTGCATGGGCGCCGGCGGCTGGGGCAGGAGCAGAAGTACTGGGGCTGATGGAGGTGAACTGCGGTATAAAAAGGCTCTACACCGGTTTTGTATTCCCCCCAGAGTATTTGTTCATTGCCCATCATTTTCTTCCAGCGGAAAGCGTAAGCTATGTCGCGTGCGCGTGCAAGCGTAGCGGCATCGGGGGCAAAAGATTGGAGGGTTTGAGAATTCCAGTACATTTTATACCGTAGCTACTCGCTTCGCTGATATTGTCATTATTGTGGAGGCATATCAACCACAGTAACAGCATCCATAAAATTAATCTTCATCAAAATCTTCATCTTCTTCGGGAACCATGATGCCAAGGGCGACCATGGCTTTTTCTGAAGCCATCTGTTCGGCGCTTTTTTTATTAAAATCATCAGCGGTGGCGATTTTTTGACCATCCACCATGACTGCTACTTTGAAACGATCGCGTTTTTCAAATTTGTAGCGCGCCAATAGTTTGTAATTGACGGTTTGCCCGTTTTTCTGGCACCATTCGAGGAGTTGGCTCTTGTAGTTGTCGTCAAAGCGCTCGAGGTCATGCACGTTAACGTAGTTGCGCAGCATTTTCCGCACCACAAAATGCATGGTTTCCTTGTAGCCGCATTCCAGGTAAATAGCGCCGACCAGCGCTTCCACTGCGTTGCCGAGCATAGAGCGGCTCAGGCGGGTGTTGTTGTATTCCGCCAGCAACACATCCAGTCCCATTTTATCGCCGATTTTGTTGAGCGATTTCCGCTTAACGATCTTTGAGCGCATTTTGGTAAGAAAACCCTCGTCGCTATTAGGATATTTTTTAAATAAATATTCTGCGACAATAGTGCCGAGCACAGCGTCGCCAAGATATTCGAGGCGTTCATTGTTTTGAATAGCGTATCCTTTTTCGGAAGAACCTGATTTGTGAGAAAACGCCAAAATAAAAATGCGGAGATTAGCCGGCGTAAAGCCCAGTATGCTTTTCAGCCGCCGTGCAAAAAGCTTATCTTTGGAGAAGTAATAATTATAAAATCTTAATACGAAACGCAAGGTTGTTCATTTAAAGATTACCGGAATAAGTCCCATCCACTGTTGCTACAATTGGTTTATGCCTTTCTGTAGTTTTATCGTTTAGCTTGCGCGCAAAATTTACCACAAGCTGTTGCACAGCAAGGGAAGGGGAAATGATAACCATTTTTCTACTGTGCAGGCAAATTGTCTTACAGTAGATTAAAAAAGTATTTGTTTGTATGGTGAGGTTGGAAATTAAATAGGATTTTCAGACATCCCGAAAAGGATCAAAAGAAGCTATTTAATTTTCAAACCTTTTAAAGATCACGGTTGAATTGTGCCCTCCAAAGCCAAACGTATTGCTCATAGCTGCTCGCACCTGACGTTCCTGCGCCTCATTGAATGTCAGGTTCAGGCGATGATCAATTTCCGGGTCATCTACAAAATGGTTGATCGTCGGGGGCACAAAATTATGATTGATTGTCAGGATACAAGCAATTGCTTCGATAGCACCTGCTGCACCCAGCAAATGTCCGGTCATGGATTTGGTAGAACTGATATTCATGTGATATGCCTGTTCTCCAAACACTTTTTGTATGGCTCTCAGTTCTGCAACATCGCCCAATGGGGTAGAAGTTCCATGCACATTGATGTAGTCAATGTCTTCAGGCTTCATCCCTGCATCTGCGAGCGCGAGCTGCATCACTTTGCTTACACTGATACCTTCGGGTTGCGGCGCGGTCATGTGATACGCATCGGCGGTAGCGCCACCGCCGACGATTTCGGCGTAAATAGTAGCCCCGCGGCGTTTGGCGTGCTCCAGTTCTTCCAGCACCAGTGCGCCGCCGCCTTCGCCCAGTACAAACCCGTCGCGCTCAGCATCGAAGGGGCGAGAAGCGGTTTTGAAATCGTCATTGCGGGTAGAAAGCGCTTTCATCGCGTTGAATCCGCCTATTCCGGCTTTAGTTACGGCTGCTTCCGACCCCCCGGTCACGATGAGGTCATTTTTGCCCAGGCGAATATAATCAAAAGCGTTGATAATTGCATGCGAAGAGGAAGCGCAAGCCGAAACGGTCGCGTAGTTGATGCCCCGGAAGCCGTATTTGATCGAGATCGAGCCAGCCGCAATGTCAATGATCATTTTGGGAATCATAAAAGGATTGTAACGAGGCGTACCGTTGCCGGTAATATATTCTTCGATTTCTTTTTCTAAGGATTGAAGGCCTCCGATTCCTGCGCCCCAGATAACGCCGATGCGGTCGAGGTCGAGTTTTTCCAGTTGCTGATTCAGTCCGGCGTTGGCAATCGCTTCATCAGCTGCGATCATGGCAAACTGGCAGAAGATGTCCATTTTGCGGACTTCTTTCTTGTCAATAAGGTCTTCGGGGTTGAAGTTTTTTACTTCACAGGCGAATTGCGTTTTGAAGTTGGTCGCGTCAAAACGGGTAATAAGATTTGCCCCGCTAACTCCGCTTTGCAATCCATCCAGGTATGCTTTGATGTCATGCCCTATCGGAGTAATAGCTCCTAATCCAGTTACTACAACCCTTTTCATATTTGGAGAGGGAGATTTTACGAAACTAAACGCATTTTTCGATAATCCGCATCAATAATAGTGCCAGAGAAGTTTTCAGCGTATTGTTTAGTTCTGCTTTTGTGAAAAAATCCACAAATTAGGCGTGAAACCTAATTTGTGGAAAAAGAAAAAGTAGCCTGGGGCAATTACTTTGCCTGGAGTTGTTCTTCCAGATAGTCAATCGCATCACCTACTTTTACGATTTTTTCAGCTTTCTCGTCAGGGATAGAGATATCGAATTCTTTCTCAAACTCCATAATCAATTCCACTGTATCTAAGGAGTCAGCTCCCAGATCATTTGTGAAACTAGCCTCACGGGTAACCTCTGACTCGTCAACACCCAGTTTGTCAACGATAATGCTTGTTACTCTTTCTGCAATGCTTGAAGACATAATAAATTCGCTTTATTGGTTTAACGAATGTTCCTGCAAAGGTAAAATATAAGTTTATTGATAACCAAAGTTTTTAATTTTTTTTTGCGGAAGCTGTCAAATCCTATCTTCACGCATTTGATTATTTTGACAATAAATGTACCTTTACATAATGATTATTGTACTTTTTACACTTAGTTGAAAATTTGTTTTTTGCGGAAAAGTCAATTCAAAAAACAATGTTAGTGCACCCAATTGAAAAAACACAGCAAAACGTATGAAAATCGTTGACCACCAAAATACAAAAGTTGTCGCTACCGTAGGTCCGGCATCCAGTTCTTACGATGTGCTGCTCGATCTGGTCAAAGCGGGGGTAGATGTTTTTCGCCTCAACTTTTCGCACGGCTCGCACGAGGATCACCTGCAAGTGATCAACCACATTGCTTACATCAATGAAAAATATGGGCTCCACATCAGCATTCTGGCGGACTTGCAGGGTCCCAAGCTGCGGGTCGGCAAAATTGAAAACAACGCTTTGCCGCTGCAGGAGGGCGATGTCATTACTTTTGTCAATGAGGAATGCATCGGCAATATGGAAAAAATCTATATGAGCTACAAGCAATTTCCGAGGGATGTGGAAGTAGGCGAAACTGTACTGGTGGATGATGGAAAGCTCGTGTTTGAAGTGATAGAAACGAACAAAAATGATACCGTGCGCCTGAAAACGATGTTTGGCGGTGTGCTTTCCTCCAACAAAGGAGTCAATCTGCCCAATACCAACGTTTCTCTCCCTTCGCTTACCAAGAAGGATTTGCATGACCTGGAATTTATTCTGACGCAACCGGTCAACTGGATCGCGCTGTCTTTTGTCAGAAGACCAGAAGACCTGATTGAGTTGCGCGAGCGCATCGAGGCAAAAAATCACCCTGCCAAGATCATCGCGAAAATTGAAAAGCCCGAAGCGGTTCGTAATATTGACGAGATCATCAAGTACACCAACGGCGTGATGGTTGCCCGCGGCGATCTGGGTATCGAAATGCCTATTGAACAACTGCCGGTTATCCAGAAGGAAATCGTACGCAAGTGCATTCAGCGGGCTCGACCTGTGATTGTAGCAACCCAGATGATGGACAGTATGATCACCAATCCGAGCCCGACGCGCGCTGAAGTAACCGACGTTGCTAATGCCGTACTTGATGGCGCCGATGCCGTTATGCTGAGCGGCGAAACCTCGGTGGGCAAACACCCTGTAAAAGTGGTGGAGTACATGAACAAAATTATCGAGGAAGCGGAGAAAATCTTTGATATGAATGGCCGCCGCCCAGTGTTGATTCCTAAGGCTCGAACTTTCCTGTCGGATGTGGTTTGCTTCAACGCCGCCAAAACTGCCGAAGAAGTAGGCGCTAAAGCGATCATCGGCGTAACCAGTTCTGGCTATACGGCGTTTAAAGTATCAAGTTATCGCCCAAAGAGTGAAATTTATATCTTCTCCGACCGGATGCATATGCTTGCTACACTCAATCTGGTATGGGGTGTTCGTTGTTTTTATTACGATCGGTTTACCACAACGGATGAAACCATCGTGGATGTGACCGATATCCTGAAGCGAGCCGGCAAGGTGCAACCAGGTGAAATCATCGTGAATACTGGGAGTATGCCGCTGCACCGCCGCCATCGCACCAATATGATGAAAGTGACGGTCGTAGAATAAAGGGAGGGTACAATGCTCAATGCACGTTTTGGTTCTCGATTGTACAATGGGGAACCTCTACATTACTGTTCAGGAAAGGCGAAGAGATAGGTAAAAGCTTGTCGCGACGCTTTTTTGTCAAAGCAGAACAATTATTTTGTATCAAATACGATCAACGATATTTCGCAATTTCTGCATTTAAAACAACGTCTTGCCTGTAAAATGCGTTAATAACAATACTACATTTGTACAACTATTTTGGTACAATAGTTGTCATGTCTTGTTATAGAAATCAATGAAAATATTGATTGTCAGGTAAAAAAGCCCGATCTTAGTGGTTTCTAATCAGGCTATTGTGGGAGGCTTTTAAAAAGAGTCTGATTTTCAACACTTTGAACAAAACAATTTGCCGATGAGAAAGCTTGAGCTTTCAACTACACAAAAGTCTAAAAGACGGACCATGACGTATCGAAATTTCTTTTTCTTACTAATAGTAGCACTACTACTAAAAGGCAAAGCCGTTGCCCAACAGGTAAGCGAAAAGGAAATCGCATTGCAGGAAAAATATATTAATGCCAGCCGTGAGCATTTGCTGGGTAATTATGAAAAAGCGGCTGCTCTCTACGAGGAAATTCTGCGGGAAGCGCCCAATAATGATGCCGCTGCCTACGAACTTGCCCGCGTATATGATGCCAAAAGCGATGGCGAAAAAGCCCTCCAATATATTCGTATGGCTATCCAGGCAGCGCCCGACAATACCTGGTATCGCCGTTTTCTTGCCGAATTGTACCAAAAACAAAATAAAAATAAAGAAGCCGCCGACGTTTACGCAGAGTTAGTCAAGAGAGATCCCCAGCATGAAGATTACTACTATCGCTGGGCTTATTTTCTGGTAAAAGCCAATGACATCAATGCCGCGCTCCGCGCTTACGATGATTTTGAAAAGCGAATCGGTATCAACGAGGAGGTCATTCGCCGAAAACACTCGCTGTATATCGGTTTGGGCAACAACCGCAAAGCCGCCGAAGAACTGCAGCGCCTGATTAACGCTTATCCGAACAGCTTGGAGTATCGCCATATGCTGGCAAGTTTTTATGAGCAAATTGGTGAAACCACGATGGCGCAAAACGTTTATCAGGAAATCCTCAAAATTGCGCCAGACGACCCCAAAGCCAATATGGCAATGGCAGGTACGCCGGGGCGCCAGAGCGATGATGTGCAATACCTGCGCTCGCTGCAAGATGTTTTTGAAAAACCAGATATTAATATTGATCTGAAAATCAGCAAGTTGATGCCTTTTATTACCAGAGTAGCAGATACCGGCGATCGGGAAATAGCTGCCGCAGCGTTGGAATTGACCCAGATTCTGGAGTCGGTGCACCCCCAAGAAGCCAAAGCCTATGCTGCTTCCGCCGATTTATTGTACTATTCGGGCGAGCCGCTGAGAGCGCTGGAAAAATACAAAAAAACCCTGGAACTTGACGATACGGTTTTTCTGGTTTGGGAACAGGTGTTGCATATCTGTCAGGAAACCAAGGATTATTCCTCCTTGCAGCAATATTCGGAAGCTGCTATGGATTTGTTTCCCAATAAGGCTTTCGTTTATTACATGAATGGCTTGGCAAATGCAAAACTCAATCGCCCGGACGACGCTCAGGACGCACTCGAACAGGCAACGCTGATGGCGGGTAATAATGGCAAACTGTTGTTTGATATTCAATTGCAAAAGGGACTGGTTCTCCATGAATTAAAACAATACGATGCTTCCAACGCGGCATTTGAGGCAGCATTAAAACTGAATCCGAAGGATGGCGATGCACTGAATGCTTATAGTTATTGCCTGGCTTTGCGCGGCGACCATCTGGAAAAAGCCAGAGACATGGCGAAGCAGGCAAATGATCTGAATTCTCAAAATGCTGATTATCAGGCTACTTATGGCTGGGTGTTGTATAAAATGAAAAATTACAGCGAAGCCAAAAACTGGCTGGGCAAAGCGCTTGGAAACAGCGGTGGCAATGATCCCATTCTGCTCGAACACTACGGCGATGTCTTGTTTCAAATGAACGACATAGAAAGCGCCATTCAATACTGGATCAAAGCTCAGGATAAAGGCGGTGCATCAGAACTTTTGGATAAAAAAATCGCCGATCGGCGTTTGTACGAATAACAATGGCTGTGCAGGCAATGCCCCCAGCCATCAAAATGATTGAATTTAAAAACATTCCGACGAATGAAGGTATTACTCCCCAAAGCTTACCGTTTGGTGGTGGCAGGTGCTGTCGTATTTATGCTCTCCGCCTGCGGAGTTTCTAAAAAACTTGGCAAAACAGATTTGGAGCGCAACAGTGCGGACTTTTTGGTTAAAAACCTGATTACCAATCAGGTTAATGCAAAATGGTTTAGTGCACGCGCCAAAATTGATTTTGCCGATGAAAACCTGTCGGCAGGAGGGGTTGCCACGATTCGGATGCTCAAGGACAGCCTGATCTGGGTGTCTGTGCGTAAGCTTGGTTTTGAGGTTGCCCGCGCCAAAATCACCAAAGATTCCGTTTATATCATTGATCGCCTTAGCAATACCTACGATATCAAAGACCTGAGCTATCTTCAGCGGGAGTACAATGTGCCCGCCAGTCTGGAGGTATTGCAGGCGATAGTCCTCGGTAATCCTGTGTTTTTCAGCAACAGCGGTTTGCAGTCGGAACAAGTAGAGACTTCGTACCACCTGTTCGGCAACGGCGCCGGCATGGATACACACTATTGGATGGATCAGAAAAATTTTCAATTGCAAAAAATGGCTTTTGAAGACCGACAGGAACAACGGCAAGTACAAATGCAATTAGAAGATTATCAACCATTGACAGATAATCAGAAATTTTCGTACTTTCGTATTCTTGAAATGAATAGCCGCGAAACCGGCAGATTCAAAGTAGAAATGAAGTATTCCCAGTTAGAAATCAACATCCCAAAGGACGTACAATTTGAGATACCCAACAGATACACCCGGTCTTCGTACTAAACGCCTCGCCCTGTTGCTGCTGCTTTTTGGGGTTGCGGCATGCTCTCTTTGGGGGCAGAATAAAAAGGAATTGGAGGAAAAACGCAGGCAGTTGCAGGAAGAAATCAACCAGACTTCCACCCTGCTGGAAAAAACCCAGAAAGATAAAGCCGCCGCGCTTGATCGTTATTTTGCTTTGCAAAATCAAATCCAGAAACGGCGTCAGCTTATCCAAACGCTTCAGTCCGAAATTGCATCGGCAGATACGGCAATCGGACGCACCAACGAAGTACTGCTGACCCTGGAAGATGATCTCAGCCGCCTCCGTCAGGAATATGCCTCCACTATGCGCAACACGCTCCGCCATAGATTGGGTAATAGTTTCTCGCTTTTTCTTTTTTCGGCAAAAGATCTCAACGATGCTTTCCAGCGTTGGCAATATATTCGCCAATATTATCGCTATCGCCGCCGCCAGGCGCAGCGCATTCTCGATATGCAGCAGGTGCTTCTCAAAAAGGCAGAACAACTGGAGCAGGAGAAAGTGGGAAAAGCCAGGCTTTTGTCTGCCCAAGATCAACAACGAGCTACTTTAAATACAGAACTGGCAGATAAAAATCGCCTGGTAGAGACCCTAAAAGAAGATGAAAACAGACTGATCACCGAATTAAACAAACAACAGAAAGCCCACGATCAATTGAATCGCGCTATCGAAAATATCATTCGCGCCGAAATTGCCAAAAAGAAAAAGGAATCGCGCAAACCGGAAGTGCTCGCTGCTGCCAAGGAAAAGGATAAAATGGAGATTGCTTCCAGTGGCTTTGAGCAGCGAAAAGGTAAGCTGCCCTGGCCCGTGACCAGAGGCTACATCACGCGGCAGTTTGGCACGCAGCCACATCCTACGCTGCAAGGTATCAAAATCAGTAATAATGGCATTGACATTCGAACGGACAAATCTTCAGAAGTCTATGCTGTATTTGAAGGCAGCGTGGTGGGCACCCAGTTTGTTCCGGGGTATCAGAATATGGTCATCGTACAGCACGGTATTTATTACACGGTTTATTCCAATCTGGAAGAATTGGCCGTCAAACGGGGCGATTTTATCGCTGCCCGCCAGATCATCGGGAAAGTGAGCGCCGATAAACCTGAGGTACATTTTGAAGTGTGGCACGAAAAAGAACGCTTGAATCCAGTGCTTTGGGTGAGCCAGCCACAGTAAGCGTGCGGATTCTGCTGGACAAAACTTTTTATATAGAAAAATACAATCCGGGAAACTGTTAAAATAAAGTGACTGTTGTAAAAGCGAAAGATGATTTGCACCAATGAAGAAAGAATGGACATTAGGGGAGACAGATAAAAAAGGACTCAAAAAACTTGAGGAAAACGCGGTTCTGGTGGGGGTAATTTACAAAGACCAAACAGAAGCACAAGTACACGAGTACCTTGATGAATTGGAATTTCTGGCGCTTACGGCAGGAGCGCAAACAGTACGGCGTTTTGTTCAAAAATTGCCGCATCCCGACACACGTACCTTCGTGGGTAAAGGAAAGATGGAAGAAATTGCAGCGTACATCGAAAAGCATGAAGAAATTAATATGGTCATTTTTGATGATGACCTGAGCGGTAAGCAAACCAACAACCTGGAAGAAGCACTGAAGGTAAAAATCATTGATCGTAGTAGCATCATTCTGGATATTTTCGCGTCGCGTGCGCAAACAGCACAGGCAAAAACGCAGGTCGAACTTGCCCAGATGCAATACTTACTGCCCCGATTGCGGGGGCTGTGGACGCACCTGGAACGCCAGCGCGGTGGTATCGGGATGCGTGGTCCTGGTGAAAAGGAAATTGAAACCGACCGTCGTATTGTTCGTGACAAAATTACACTCCTCAAAGATAAGCTCAAAAAAATTGAACAACAGAATGTTACGCAACGTAAGAATCGCGGCGAGCTCATCCGGGTATCGTTGGTGGGATATACCAACGTCGGAAAATCTACGCTGATGAATCTGCTGAGCAAATCAGAAGTTTTCGCCGAAGACAAACTTTTCGCAACACTCGATACGACTGTGCGCAAGGTTGTTTTTGACGGAGTTCCTTTCCTGCTGTCAGATACAGTAGGGTTTATTCGCAAATTGCCACACCATCTGATTGAAAGTTTTAAATCTACACTCGACGAGGTGCGTGAAAGCGATATTCTGATCCACGTAGTGGATATTGCGCATCCGCAGCACGAAGACCAGATTCGTACGGTGAATGCTACGCTGGAAGAATTAAAAGCATTGGATAAGCCTACTTTGCTGGTATTCAATAAAATAGACTTGTACCGAAAAAAATACTACGATCCGTTTATTGATGAAGAGGCGAAGCAGGAAATTGAAGAAGGGCTGCAGGGGAGTTTAAAACACCTTTTTGGGCATGATAATATTTTTATTTCGGCGCTGACCAAAGAAAATATTGATGCTTTGCGAGAGAAGATCATAGAAATGGTGAAGGAGCAGTATAAAATTCGTTACCCATATCAGGTGAAGCAATGGACTTGATGCTGAAAAAATACGCAGACTTATTGGTGCACTATTGTCTTGGAATTCAAGGAAATGATAAACTCTACATTCGCACCACCACGCTGGCGGAGCCGCTGGTGCGCGAAGTTTTTCGGGCAGCCGTGAGCGTTGGAGCAACGGTTGAAGTGGATTTTGAGTTCCGTGAGCAAAACAGAATCTTTCTGGAAAATGCTCAGGGAGAACAGTTAAAATATATATCGCCTTTTTATACACAGGCAGTTGAAACTTTCGACGCCTATTTGTACATTCGCGCTCCATTCAACCTGCGGGAAATGCAAAATGCGGATCTGGAAAAGTCTAGTATTCGCCAGGAAGCACTCAAACATGTGAATAAAACCTATTTTGAAAGGACTGCAACCCGCGCTTTAAAACGGAATTTGTGTCAATTTCCAACACAGGCGAGCGCGCAGGAAGCGGGAATGTCGCTGGAAGAATACGAACATTTTGTCTATCACGCTTGCAAGCTTTTTGAGGCAAATCCTGTTGAAAACTGGCTTCAGGTAAGGCACTCGCAGCAGCAAATCGTAGATTTTCTGAATCGAAAAGAAAAAATACGCTACAAAGGCGATGGCATTGACATTACTTTCTCTACCAAAGGACGTACCTGGATCAACTCTGATGGTCAAATCAATATGCCTTCGGGGGAGGTTTATACTTCGCCGGTAGAAGATTCCGTAAACGGCATCGTTCGGTTCTCTTTCCCGGCGCTGTACATGGGGCAGGAAGTAGAAAACGCAACGCTGTGGGTAAAGGACGGATACATCGAACGATGGGAAGCCCAGCGCGGCAAGGCGTTGCTGGATCAGGTGTTTGCGCTTGAAGGAACAAGGCGCTTCGGAGAGGCAGCTATAGGAACTAATTACAATATTGATCGTTTTACCAAAAACATACTTTTTGACGAGAAGATTGGCGGTACTATTCACATGGCAATAGGGCAATCGTACCTGCAAACCGGAGGCAAAAACCAATCTACGGTACACTGGGATATGATCGCTGAAATGCGCAATGGCGGCGAGATTTATGCGGACGACGAAAAAATCTACGAAAACGGCTGCTTTTTGTTGTGAAATGGCAATACACCCCAATCTTGCTGCATTTACAGCTAAAAGTATCTTTCTTGTCAGAAAATTGTATGGTAAATTTTATGTGTAACAATTTTATACATAAATTGCAAGTTGAAGCACTGTTTTACACAAACATAAGACAGACCAACAAAACCAATTTTTTTACCCAAAACTAACGCTCGAGCCGTGAATACTAACATTGCATTTTTAGAATTAAAGTATGGCAACATTTACGGAGGCTTCCCAAATTTTTACGCAATCAGTGAAATCTCCCTTCTGGTATTTGAAAAAGAAACCAACCGGATTTTTCTGGAAAGCTGGATCAACAACGCTAACGTTGATGTAGTCAACGTGTACGCCAAAGTCAACGAACTTGGGCACACCGTCGGCAGAGGAAAAGAGGTGATCAACCTTCGGACGCGCCGCAAAAAACCTTTCCAGGAAGACTTTCGACTGGATGAAAAACAAATCAGATTCGCACTCAAAAACCTGCAACCAACTCGAATGCCCATCCGGAATTTCTTAATGAAAAACCTGAAAAAATACCGGTTTCGGGAGATCATAGTTTTTGACGGAAGACGGGATATCTTCCTGTGCGAAAAAGCAGGAGTTAATTTTGACCGGTACAATATTGTTGACCTTCAGAAAAATCTGAATAAGGAAACAGAATATCTGTTTTCGCTCAACAAACTTGCGGTGGTGATCAACTTTGAGATGGACAGTTCTTACCTCCGTTCCAACAATCTGGAGTATTGGCTGCACCCAATCGCTGCCCGCCAAATCGTGCCGAAATCAGCGGCGTATGACGCTGCCAGGCTGCTTATGGTGTATAATGAGTACTACGATCACCATGATGACTTTATGCTGAAAGCAGCGCTGATTATTAATAAGATACAAAACTCAAAGGTGTAAAAACCGCTGCTGAACTGATAGTCAGTATACATTTTGCAGTCAAATTTGACAATTGGTCAAAAGTCATGGATAAGTTTATTTTCCAGCGATGGAAAAAAGTATGTCCGATTCCGAATGGCGCGTAATCATGCAAAAATAAGTTAATGTTACTAGCAAGCAATTATAGTGTTTTTTCTGGCTTTATATTTTCGATATGCTTGCAAAGAATAAAAAAAGCAACAAAAAATTAGCAAGTGAACGATTTATGCCATATTTTTGCAGTATATTTTTGAAATAATTTAATTTTCCCCTTACGTGATATAGTGTTCCCGATGCAGCAATGATAAATCGTGAATGCCCCCGCTAATGTCGTTCATTTGTTCATGCGAATGGTTTCTATCCAGTTTTTTGAGCAATAATATACTCAATTTCAATAATATTGAAAATTCTTCTCTATATTTGTAGTGGAAAAAACTAAAAATCAAAAAGTATCGTTTGGGATATTTCATCAGGAGGCGATACTCGAATGGTACTCGAAAGATATATAAAATTGTGTAAATTTGTTTTTGTGGAGGGGTTGGGGCGAAAGCCTCAGCCCATCTTTTCTTCAGCTCTTTTCGCTCAATGCCGCTTGTTTTACTGCTGCAGCCACCCGCCAGGCGACCTGCTCATCCAGGCTGGCTGGAATGATAAAATCTTTGCTGGGTTTGGAAACACATTCGGCAATAGCAAATGCTGCCGCCATTTTCATTGCCGGAGTAATGCTGCGCGCGCGCGCATCCAAAGCACCCCGAAAGACACCGGGAAATCCCAGTACGTTGTTGACCTGATTGGGCAAATCGCTTCTACCTGTACCTACAATGGCTGCACCTCCTTTCAAGGCTTCGTCGGGCATGATTTCTGGAGTCGGATTGGCCAAAGCCAGGATAATGGAATTCTTTGCCATTTTGCGGACGTCATCGGCGGTGAGTAAATTGCCGACACTGACGCCAATAAAGATATCGGCGTCCACCAATGCATCCTTCACCGAGCCTTTTACATTCGATTTATTGGTATAGGTCAGGGCTTCCCGTTTGGCATCATTCAGGTCGTCGCGGTTGGAGTGAAGTATCCCTTTGGTATCGCAAATAAGAATATCGTCAACTTCTACTAAGTGGTCATTGCCTGTATAGTCCACACCTTTAAGCAGCCTGGCAATGGCAATACCTGCAGCACCAGCGCCGTTAATGACAACCCGCAGCGCAGACATTTCTTTGCCCACGACCTTGACCGCATTCAAAAGCGCAGCCAATACCACAATCGCGGTACCATGCTGATCATCGTGAAAAACCGGAATGCCTAAATCCTGCAGCCGCGCCTCTACCTCAAAGCTGCGCGGCGCCGCGATATCTTCCAGGTTGATGCCACCAAAAACCGGAGCAATCAATTTTACTGTTTCTACAATTTTATCTACATCCTGACTATCAATGCATATCGGGAATGCGTCAATATTTGCGAAGCGTTTGAAAAGCAAGGCTTTACCTTCCATTACCGGTATGGCAGCGTGTGCACCGATGTTGCCCAGCCCCAGTACCGCCGAGCCATCGCTGACCACTGCGACCATATTGTTTTTGATGGTGTATTCCCAAACGGAATCAGGGTTACGCTGAATTTCCAGGCAGGGTTCGGCGACCCCCGGCGAATATACAAGCGAGAGCTGCTCTTTGGTTTGTACGTCAATTTTTGGGGTGATAGCGATTTTTCCTTTCAGCCGTTTGTGCAGCATTAGCGATTCTTTGTAGTAATCCATTTCCATGGTGACCAGGTTTTATTTTGGTAATAAAATATTTGTTTTACCCGGCAAAGTAAGAAAAATGTGGAATTTGGAAACAGAAAGATGTAGTCTTATTAAATTTTCTATTTGTGAAAAGCCCATTGCAGAAACTCTGGCATAATGCGTGCCCAGGTAGGCAGGTTGTGCTGACCACCGACCAACTCCACGTAGTGAATGTCGTCGCCTTCGCGGTAGCCAAGATTTTTTAGGGCTTTGATAATGTCGAGTGTGTCGTCAATTGCGTCAATGATGCCATTGTTATTGCGGTCGTCTTTTTCATCGTCGGTACCCACCTGCAACCAAAATCTTAGCCCGGGGCGTTTTTGGCTTTTGATTAAAATTTCATACATAATACGATGCGCATCAGGGTCTTGAGGGTAAGAGGGTTGAGAGCGCCACCAGAAAGAACCGGAAAATACGCCCACCTTGCTAAACAAATCGGGGTGATGCCACACGATGTCGAACGCCGATAAGCCCCCTAAAGAAAAACCCCCGTACGCCCAGTCAGAGATATGCGCCGAGCAGCGATATCGCTGTCGGATGGCGGGAATGAGCTTGTTTTCAATGAATTGGGTGAAGGCGCTAGCCTTGGCGCCGCGGTTTTTGTAGTCGGGGTGGCTGGCAATACCATACTCGTTCATCCGTTCATGATTGGCATGAATTGCCACGATGATGATGTGTTTTATTTTGTGCTGGCTGTACAAAAACTCCAGAATGTTTGCCATGCGAATAGCTTCCATATCCTGACCATCATTGAAAAACAAAACCGGATAATGCTCGGATGAAAGAAAGTAAGCTGGCGGCAGGAAAATATCAATGCGCACTTCGCGAGCGAGCGATTCGGAAAAAAAATTATCCAGCCGTTGAATCTCCAGCCCGCTCTGAGGGCGGAATGAAATAAAAGTGGACAGTCGTTTTGCCCTAATGGCAGTTTTTCTCAGAAAGCGCATCGGCTAATGTCTTTTGTTTGAATGCGTTTTTCAAACGGTAAATTTAACTGCTTTGTTTAGAAAACGCTTATTTTTGTCTAAGTGTCGAATTTATAATTTATTGAATTGTTGTACTATACAATCATATATCTTTAGAAAATGAAAGAAACTTATCATAGATGGTATTCGCCCAATGTAGGCAAAGAGATAGAGATGCTCATTTTTGGGTATCAAGGCTATCCGGTCATCATTTTTCCGTCTTCGATGGGGCGATACTATGAGTCGAAAGACTTTGGCTTGATCGAATCGGCACGGTGGTTCGTGGAGCGGGGATTGGTGCAAGTTTTTTGCCTCGATAGTGTTGACAAACACAGTTGGTACAACAAAAGCGTTCATCCTGCGCAGCGTGTAATGAACCACATCTGGTATGACAAAATGGTGTACGAAGAGGTCGTCCCCAGTATTCGCTGGAATACCAGCGTGGGCAAGGTGGTAGTTGCCGGGGCAAGCTTTGGCGGGTATCACGCTGTCAATTTTGCCCTCAAACACCCCGATGCAGTCAGTCATTTGTTCAGCATGAGCGGCGCCTTCGACATCAAGATGTTTATGGATGGACATTATGACAACAACGTTTATTTCAACAACCCGGTGGATTTCATACACGGCTCGAATCATCCCGATCTCTGGCGCATGAAGATCGTGCTCGGCACTTCCGAATGGGACATCTGCCGTCCGGCAAATGAGCATCTGTCGCACTTGCTGGGGCAGAAAAACATTCCGCACTGGCTGGATATGCGCGGCTGGCGACAGCACGACTGGCCCCTCTGGCGCGAAATGTTCCCGCATTATCTGAGTTTGATTTGACAAGCGTTAAAGGCAGAAATCAGTTGGGGGCTTGTGCGTAATAAAATATTCCTCCAAATATTTGTCGGTCAATGCACCGGAAGTAATATATTTGCTCATTACAGAATATCAAACGCCAAAATTCTAAACAATTTCTATGAAAAAAATCGGAATACTCTTTGGTTGGGAGCGCTCTTTCCCTATGGCATTCGTTGAGAGAATCAATTCCAAAAAAATAAATGACATCATTGCCGAGCCGGTGCATATTTCCAAAGTACAGCAGGGAGTCGCTACGGATTATGCCGTGATCGTGGATCGCATCTCCCAAGACGTACCTTTTTATCGCGCATATCTGAAAAACGCAGCGTTGACGGGCACCGCGGTGATCAATAACCCCTTTTGGTGGAGTGCCGATGAGAAATTTTTCAACAATGCGCTGGCGGTGCATATTGGGGTGCCGGTACCCAAAACCGTGCTTCTGCCTTCCAAAGATCGCCCCGACGATACCAAAGCGGAGTCTTTCTCCAACCTGGCTTTTCCACTCGACTGGGAGGGAATGTTCGAATACATTGGCTTTCCGGCGTTTATGAAGCCCTTTGCCGGTGGAGGCTGGAAGCATGTCTATAAACTTAACAGCATGCATGATTTTTTTGAAAAATATAATGAAACCGGGCAGTTGGTTATGCTCCTTCAGGAAGCGATTGAGTTCGATTCGTATTTCCGTTGCTATGGCATTGGTGGCAAATACGTGCGCATCATGCACTACGAGCCGCGCAATCCGCACCACCTGCGCTACGCCGCCAAATTTGACGTTCCCGATTCCCTGATCAAAACAATGGAAGAATATACCTTGCGGCTGTGCCAGGGATTGGGCTACGATTTTAATACGGTCGAATTTGCGGTGCGCGATGGTGTCCCCTATGCCATCGATTTTTGCAATCCCGCGCCGGATGCGGAGGTCAGCTCGGTCGGGCAGGAAAATTTTGACTGGGTGGTAGAAACGTCTGCCAATTATGCTATTGAGCGTGCGCAGGCGCACAAGGATGGCCACAACAATCTGACCTGGGGTACTTTTATGCACGATGCAGTGGCTGGAAAGATCCCGACGCCGCCGAAATCCAAAAAGAAATGAGCAGATTAGCCAACTGTGATGAAAAAAAATTGTTGAAGGCTGTTTCTGTTGTAATCAATTGAAAACCAAAATAAACGCCAAAATCAGACCCGAAGCTGCATCAAAATTGTTAAACAAAAGAAAGTGAGATTCGTTTTCAAATCTTATTTAGCTGTGTAAATCAAGACAACATGCAAAAGGTGAAATTGGCAATCCTTGATATGTACAATAACGAACCCAACCAGGGGATGCGCGCCATCAAGGAAATTGTCAATAGATTTGGCGATCAGGTGGATTGGGAATTGTTCAACGTCCGGGCAAAGGCAGAGGTGCCGGGGCTTGATTTCGATATTTACATTTCGACCGGCGGTCCGGGCAGCCCGCATGAAAGTGATGGACACTGGGATGTCAAATATTTCGATTGGCTGGATCGTGTGTGGAACTGGAACCAAATTCCGGGCAACCCGAAAAAACACGTCTTTTTTATTTGCCATTCGTTTCAGATGGCGTGTATCCATTTCAAAGTCGGGCTGATAGTGCTGCGTCGGTCGCGCTCGTTTGGAACTTTTCCCGTACACAAAACCGACATGGGCGTGATGGAACCTTTGTTTGATGGACTTCCCAATCCTTTCTATGCGGCTGATTTTCGGGATTGGCAGGTGATTCAGCCCGATCTGGATCGCCTGGAAGAGTTGGGGGCAGAAATTCTTTGTCTTGAAAAAATTCGCCCGCATGTGCCCCTCGAACGTGCGATTATGGCGATTCGTTTTTCGGATGAATTTTTTGGCACTCAATTCCATCCGGAAGCAGACCCTGAAGGGATGCTGGTGCACTTTCTCGACCCCGAACGCCGCAAAACCATCGTGGAAGAACACGGCGAGAAAAAATATCTTGATATGATAGACCATTTACGCGATTCCGACAAAATCGAGTTGACGCACAACATTATTCTGCCGCTTTTCCTGAGCCGGGCAATCCGGGCAGTCAGAAAAGAAGCGGTTTTGGTATAAGGAAATCGTTATTGGTTAGTTATGATTCGGGATAATTGTTACTTAGGATTTACAAAGACGGAACGCATAAAATTCACACTTTGTCAATCGTACCTCGTAAATCATACTTCGTACTTCAAAAATGATAACACACCTAAGACAGCAATTCAACCAAAATTTTCGCCAGGAGCAATACGAAGCCATGCTCAACTGGATTGATGCGAACTACCACCATCGCCCGCCTTTCCATGTGTGCGAAACGCCAATCTTTATCCCCCATGATCTAAAGCAGCAACTGCTGGAAGCTTGTAAAGAAATCACCGATTTTCTGCTGCATCCTGCGTTTAAAGCTTACTCCGATGGCGCTTTGCAGCCCGGACAAATTGTGCCGAACGAAACACCGCACTCCACTTTTCTCGTGGTTGACTTTGGTATCTGCCAGGGCGAAAATGGTGAGCTTATTCCTCAATTAATTGAAATACAAGGATTTCCCTCGCTCTTCTTTTGGCAAAACCTGATTGCCGGCGCTTACCGCAAATTTTTTGAGATTCCCGAAGGCATGACGCATTTTTTCCATGGACTGGACGAAGCGGCTTATTTTGCAAAATTAAAACACATTCTATTTGCCGACAGCGACCCCGAAAGCACTATTTTACTGGAAATAGAACCCGAAAAGCAAGCGACTGCCATTGATTTTTTTGTCGCCAAAAAAGAAATCGGCTTGCCTTACGTCTGTGTGACCGAGTTGAAAAAAGAAGGTCGAAATCTTTTTTATACCAATGATAAAGGCAAGAAAATCAAAGTAGAACGTATTTATAACCGCGTTATATTTGATGAGCTGGCACAGCGCCGGGATTTGCCAATGGACTTCCGCTTCACCGACGATCTCGATGTGCACTGGGTGGGGCACCCCAACTGGTTTTTCCGCATCAGCAAGCACACGCTGCCATTTTTGAAAAGCAAATATGTGCCGGAGACGCATTTTTTGAGTGAACTAAAAGAATTGCCTGCCAATCTGGACGATTACGTGCTCAAGCCCCTGTTTTCCTTTGCCGGCATGGGCGTGATCATGCATCCGACGCAGGCGGATATTGATCAAATCACGAATCGTTCGAATTTTATTCTACAGAAAAAAGTGCATTACTTGCCGGTCATTCCTACGCTCGACGATCCCGCCAAAGTGGAAATCCGCCTGATGTTAGCTTGGGAAGATAATGCCGAGCGCCCCGAACTGCTTGTCAATCTCGTCCGCCTTGCCAAAGCCGAAATGGTGGGCGTCCGTGCCAATAAAGATAAGACCTGGGTCGGTGGAAGCATTGGTTTTTTCGAACCGTAAGAGTGACAGGCAAAGAGAATAATGGCATAGGGAGACAAGGAAACGCGAGTTTTTTACTGCCAGGTGTACACTTCGATCACTTCCGGTTTTCTTACGAACAACCTGTTTTTCTGGATCTGTACCCGATCGTCGCTTGTTACGCCTTCCGGCAATGCGATTTTCGTGATCAAAAATGACTTCAAATCATAAGCCAGCAGCTTATTTTTAACCTGAAAAATTAATCGGTTTTCCGCGATCTGAAATGCTGAAATGCCTTTTAAATCAAGCGCTTTGTCGTATTGTCCAAAATTATTGAAAATCAAAATACCTAACTCCGGATCGCTGAGGTACACCCAATGCTCGCGTGCGACAAGCTGCGTTGGCTTGGGCGCCTGGGGCAGCAACAAGCTCAGGTTTTGGCTTTCCGCCAATGTATGCCCATTTTGATCCACTTTACGCAGCCGAAAAGTGGCTTCATCATACAACCAGACGTTGCCATCATTGCTCAAGCCGACCACCTGCACCTGCAAGGCGTTCGCATCCAAAAGGCTGAGTTCTCCAGTTTTATTCATGGTGCGATCCAGCGTGATAATCAACTGATAATCTGGATAATACAACAGCAAATTGAATGGATCACTCGTGTCCACATATGCCAGGTCGCCCAGGATATTATTGCTGAAGCGGTACAGTTCCGTGCCATCGGGTGCGTATTTGATCACCTCATTGGTCGGCGTCATTGCGTAGAGGTGCTGAAGCTTGTCCGTAGTGCTGAATTTTGTTTTCAGTGAAATTTGATACAGCAATTGAAAACCCAACGGCTGATCCACTTGGGCGGAGGCACGCATGTACATGACCAAAAGAAGCAAAAATGGAATGATGAGTGATCTAAAATTCAAACCTGTTTGATTAAAAAGTTTTTTACAAAAATCGAATATTTGCAGGAGATTGGCAAATTGGAAGTTTTTATTCCAAATTAATTAAAAGCAATATTTATTTCTTTAGGTAACATCCAGAATCTATAAGGGTAACCTACTCAACCTGTCAAGCATCTGC
>CAZQTF010000040.1:0-21460 GCA_964596135.1 uncultured Saprospiraceae bacterium
CCTTTCCCAGGGTACAAAGCGGCAAGTAAACCGACGGCAATCTCCAGGATGCCCAGTTTGCGAATATCACTAAATGTAAAATTACCGGCGTTTAATAATGCCAAACCGTAAAATATTAATGTAGAAGCCGCGATTAGTGAGTAAAATTCCCGATTGTATAATATCAGCACGAAAGTGCCGCCCGCTGCCATAGGAATGGCGAAATTCACCAGTACCCGAATCGCCGAGCGCGTCCAGAGTTTTTGCCCAGCTTTGTGCGCTTTGCGGTAGCTGAGCCAAAGCGCTGTCGTTGCCGCCAAAACAAGTACCGCCAGGGCAATCGCAAAAAGTGGCAGCACATCGGGGTGTAACAAGCTGTTGGGCAGACCTTTGTAGCGAACGATCGGCGAGAGATAGATGATACGATACGCGATACCCGCGCCAATGAGCGCATACACGCCCGCCATGATGGCCGCCCAGGCGCTGAGCGACAGAAATTTGGTGGAGCGTTCCATGATCGAGCGAATCTGCGCCAGGTCGTCGAGGTGTTTAGAATTATTCATTAAAAGTACTTTGAGTCACAAAGTTAATGGTTGAAAAAATAGAAAGCAAGTGGTAGCGAAAAAAACTCCCGAAGCTGCTGCCAACTCCAGGAATGCTATTGTTTTGCACTACAACATGAATCACTTTAGTTGACTTTCAAATAAATTCCGAACGAAACCGCCGGAGCGGTCAGCACATTCCGTCCGTTGGTAGCGCCAGCCACCTGCGCATTGATGCCCAGATTATTTTTAGACTCATACGCCAGGAAAGCTTGGGGAGAAATGAATTCTACGTTGTTGGAAAACAAGCCGTTTCCGGAGCCCGTGGGGTCGCCGTTGTTCAAAGACTGCGTGCCAGCCAGCTTCACGCCTGCGATCAAATGATTGTCGAAAAACTTATGCCCGAATTCCAGTTCAAAGCGATATTCATCGGAAAAATCCTGCGTGCGATTATTGAAACCTACGTAACCAGTAGCATACCATTTGTTGGCGCTATAGCCCGCTTCGAGGCGGAGTTGCTGATTGAATTCACCGTCGCCGGTAAAGAGCAATGATTTTGCCGGGTACCCACGCGACGACCCAGGTTTGACCTGGGGTTTTTGCCGTGACGATACCGATGGCTTGCACCTCGGCAACGGCAGGTGTATGGCTACACCATTCAATTGGGTGTTTTTTTTCACATTTGGGAAATGATTTCCGGTTTGATGCAAAGTAAGAGGCAGAAGCTTTTCAGAACCATTTTGTTCAGAACATTTGCGCAAGCTGGTTTTGCTCATTCAGAAATAGTCAGATGGAAGTCGTTTTGTCGAAGCGTATTACCTTTTACCTTACCAGCAGCACTTGTCCTTTGCGGATGACTTCGGTACCATCGGTGAGTTTCAGAGTTGCAAAATAAACAAAAGTGCCGGCGTTGGGAAGCAGCTTGCCAATTTGTCCGTCCCAGCCTTTTGACTCGTCGTTGGGTAGGAAATCCTCGGCGGCAAAGACCCGATTGCCCCAGCGATCAAACACCTGAAAAGAAAGCACACGTCGGACCTGGCGTTCATTGGCATACACCGTGAAACGATCGTTGACGCCATCGCCATCGGGCGAGAAGGCGCTTGGGATAAACACATCCACGTTGTGGTCGAGCCGAATTTGCACGGTTGCTTCGCCGGTGCAGCCCAAAACATCGGTAACTCGGACAGTATAGCTACTTTCCTGCAGGCCCTCCACAAGGGGATTTAGGCAATCCAGGCAGCTCAGATATTCAGTGGGAAGCCAGCGAATATTAGCGACAAGTGTTTTCGGAATGTTTAGTTTGGGCTGGAGTTCAAATGTTTCGCCGATCTTGATTTTTAGTACAGCCGGCAATTCCACCATGCGCTCGTATTTTGGAGGCAGGGCAAACGACTGCTGCAATTCGCAGCCATTGGCATCGCGGATGGTTAGGTGGTACGTACCGCCGGGAGGCAATTGTTTAAAAATATGGTTATCCATAAAATTCGCCCCATCTACGGCATAAAGATAAGGCGGCGTACCGCCGGTCGCGTTGAACGTAAAATCCGGGTTGGTCAAATCTTCGCATTTGTACACCACCGGTGCGAGCGGTGGCGGTTCCGGCACAACAAAATGGAAGCTACCCTTACATCCCTGGGTATCGGTGATCGTCACTGCGTAATCGCCGGCAGCCAATTCGTGAACAACCGCACTGTTTTCTGCATGAATGCTCCAATTAAAATCATAAGGTGGATGACCGCCGCTTGGCGTCAGTTCAATATTGCCATCATTTTTACCAGTGCAACTGATCGGCTGAATTTTTGCGGAAGCATCAATAGTGGTAATGTTTAATTGACCAACTCCTTCGCCGCTACCTGTGCATACTGCATCTGTTACAGATTGAATGCGATATGTTCCATCCTGAAAAACAGGGAGTTGAAAATCACTTGTCGTGATATTTTCAATCGGAGTTTGTAATGTTCCATTTAAAGTATAAATCAGATTCCAGGGCGCAGTGCCGCTAAAAGTCATGGAAAGATAAGCGGTATCTCCGGCGCAGATATCGGCGGTACCGCTCAGGCTTGCCCCGGGAGGCTCTATAATGCTGATCACGCAGCTGTCAATAGCGCTGTTGCCGCACTGGTCGGAGACGGTAACAGCGTAGGTGGTGGCATTATCCGGGGCGATGTGTAGCTCTGGCGTGGATGCGCCGTTGCTCCAGTGATAAGAATAAGGTGGAATGCCTCCGCTGACCTCTGGTTGAAGTATTGTTGTATTACTCCGGCAAGTTGTTGCATCTGGGAGGCGGACTTGCATTTCCGACGGATCCGTGATGAGCAGGGTGGCTTCGCCGCTGTAACAGGCACAAGGAATGTCGAGTTCGATGCTCAGCTTTTCATTCGTTTCGGCGTTACCATCATTGAAGATTTGAATCGGCAGTTTTGCTTGCATCTGCCCGGCGGGAATGGTAATTTTTCTGGGAATGGGAGCAAAGTCAACACCTTCGATGGCGGTACTTTCATCGGCTATTTTAAACTGAACGGTAAGTGGATTGTCGTGATTTTCCTGATCGCTTCTGCGAAAAACAAAAAAAGCGTCTTGGCATCCCTCGGTGGCCTGATTGGCATTTTGAGCGACGGCGTCAAGCCCTACCGTGCCGCCAATATTGAAACTTTCCGCTTCCAGGAAAACCGCCGAATCATAGAAACGATCTGCCACATCCGCCACTACAAAGCGAATATGGTACGTTTCGCAGGGAATGAGATGTAAATTTGCTGTTAGAATGGTCGTAAATCCATCATATTCAATATTGTTGCGATAAGGCGATAAAAACGGCGGGATGTTGCATTGCCGCGAGTCGCGCTCGAGTTCATTGCGAATGAAATACTGAGAATTGTAAGCATGATTGACGGAATTGATGGCGACATAATCGTTGGTGCCAGGAATCAGCGCTACATTTTTGGCGTGATTGGAAAAGGCACCTTCAATACCTGGCCCACTGACAAAAAAGCCAAAGACATCGTTGTAAACGCTACCCACAAATTCGCAGTATTCTTCAGAGGCGAAAACATAGCGAAAGGTGACAAAGGAATCTAAAGGCACAAAGTCAAATTCAATGCCAACAACATCCAGCACGCGTTCGTCCACAAACATGCCCAGGTCGGGGTCGCCGGAGGTATTGCCAAGATTACCGCTTTTGTCGCCAACCTGATTGGGCCCCTCAGCGTGATCAACCTGTCCGGTGGCAATGATGATTCCATTTTTCATGCCAATCGTATTGCTGCCGTTTTCAAAGTACCCGATGCCGGCTCTGTTGCCTATAGCACGAATGTTGCTGATATTGTTGCAGGCGCCTTTGGCAAAAATATCTCTGACCAGCGACTCTGTACTGAAATCACTGTTGGTTTGAATGCCATTCATTGGCGGAGACGCCGACGCTACGGAGGCTGTATCCCCGCGAAATGCGAGCAAACTGATAAAACCCAAAACCAAATAGCCGATCAGAAATTGCATAAGTACGCTTTATTCACATTGTACAGCAATGCATTGGTTGAGCAGGATACTTCGTTGCTACTATGCCGATAATACGCAGAATGGGCTTTTCCCGCGCGGGCGCAGGTGCGGAACGGTGGTGGGGGGAGCCATTCCTTTTTATTTTTTTATTTTCAAAAATAAAATTTATTCTTCACATTGATCTTTTGACCTCGCATATATTTTTTGCGAATAGAAAAAACAGGACACACCCCAACAAAAAATGTGGAGACTAATCAAAAATAGTTTTTAGAAAAGAAAAATGCGCCAGTATTTTTCATAACGAAAAATTTATAATAAATTAGCAGGGTCTATTGCATAAGTCAACTCCAAGCTATTAACTTGCAACGAGTTTCAATAAGACAGCTTACTTTGAGAGGCAATCCCCCCGCGTACCCCGCACGTCCGATGAAGTATAGATTGGCTAATTCAATAATTTCGCTTGGCATAATTTCAAGAACGAGAAAAAATTTCCATTGTATGAAAATGAAAAGTACACTGCTTTTTCTTCTTTTTATTAGTGTATGGAGCACTATGTCAGCACAAATACGCCCTGGCTGGTGTATTCAAGACGCTGTTGTCAGCACCTCTGGCGGGCAGTCGGAGCTATATTTCTGTGAGGGTGACGGTGTGCCCGACCAGGCTCGCTTCAAGGTTTCACCATTTGCGCAGCCTTTCGCGTATCTGGTCACCGATGAAAACAATATTATTTTGCGGGTGAGCCGCAACAATACCATCAACTTCGAGGGCTTGGGCGGCGGCCGGCTGCGGGTATGGGCGTTTGCTTACCTCGGCAATATCCTAGCGGAGCCGGGGCAGGATGCTACCACTGCCGTACTCGCCGATATTTGCTATGGTTTGACGCAAAATTTTATTCCGGTAGGTGGGATCGTGCCGGATGGCGGTACGGTGGCTACTACTGATGGGCGAACTTCCCTGTTTACCTGCCCGGATGACGGCAACTCGGACGTCATTACTTTTACCAATACCAGCCCGGATCCTTTCTATTCCTACGTCATTACAGATGAAAATAACATTATCCTTGCTTTTGCTACGGGCAATAGCTTTGATTTTGAAAATATTTCGGCGGAAAAAGTACGCGTTTGGGGCGTTTCTTACATCGGTCGGATCAATGCTCAGATCGGAGACGACCTTTCCACGATCGCTTTTGCCAGTGGTTGTTTTGATCTTTCCGACAATTTTGTTGAGATTACTCGCGCCAATCCTGATGGAGGCACAGTATCACTGACTTCCGGCGAGACGACCAAAACCATTTGTGCAGAAAACCTTGCCGGGGATGTGGTTCGTTTTGTCAGCGAAACTACTGCCGATAATCCCTACGCTTTTATTGTCACCGACGAAAACGGCGTCGTTATTGCGGTACTGGATGGCAATACGGCTGACTTCAGCTTGTCGGAACCCGGTATCTGCCGGATTTACGGCGTTTCCTATACCGGAGAATTAAAAGTTGGCGAAGGAGATGACATCAGTAGTGCTATCCTATCCGATGATTGCTTTGATTTGTCGGACAATTTTGTCACCATTATCAAACGCGAAGTGGACGGTGGCACGGTAAGTTTGGCTGGTGGCGGTAACAATGCTACCGTTTGTGTGGAAGGAGGAGCGTCAGAGGCACTTTCCTTTGTTCACACTACCTCTGTTGACGATGCAAATTACGTTTTCATCGTTACGGATCAAAACAATGTCATTCAGGCGGTTGTGGATGGAAGCAGCATTAATTTTGCCAATGTCAGCGCGCGCAATCTTCGGGTTTGGGGCTTATCCTATACAGGAACCCTCCTGGCGAAACCGGGCGACAATGCAGCTACATCTGCGTTAGCCAGTGAGTGCTATGATCTGTCGGATAACTTTATCTCGATTCTTCGCAAATCGGTGGATGGTGGCACGATCAGCCTGGAAAACGGCGGAGAAGCAATCACCGCTTGTGTCGGCGACGGGCGACCAGATATTTTTGGATTCAGCAATAATTCTACTTCGGTAGAGAGTTATATTTATATTGTCACAACCCTGGACGGCAGGGTCATTGGGTTTATCAATGGTGATCAGTTCAACTTTGAAACGCTGAGCGTGCCCGAAGCGCGTATCTATGGTTTATCCTACAGCGGCGCTTTCACGGTGCAATTGGGAGATAATATCAACAGGGTCAATTTATCGAGTGAATGTGCCGATCTTTCCGATAATTTTGTCACCGTGACCGGTAAATTTATTGATGGCGGCACTGTCAGTCTCGAAGATGGTAGTACGAAAGCAAAGCTTTGTAGTGGCGATGGCTCTTCCTCTGTATTGAATTTTGTGACTAATTCCAATACCGGAGACAACTACGCCTTTGTAATCACCAACGTCAACAACGACATTATTGCTTTTGCCAATGGCAATTCATACGATTTTGCAGGCAATATCAACGCGACTTTCCGCGTATGGGGCTTATCTTACAGTGGTACTGTACTGGCGCAACCCGGTGATAACGCCGCGCGAATACAGTTGACCGATGAATGCTTCGAACTTTCGGATAACTTTATCACGGTGACCCGCAGTGTCGTGGACGGTGCTGCGATCAGCTTAGAAAATGGCGCTACGGAAGCGGTGCTATGCCTCGGAACGGCGCAGTCCAATCGGTTTGTTTTTGCCAATACCTCTCTGTTCGGTAATTATGCTTACCTGCTGACCAACGAGCAAAACATCGTGATCGAAACGACCCTGGCGAATGCTTTTGACCTTGCTGGATTTTCAGCGGGCGTATATCGGGTGTGGGGGGTGTCGTATATCGGCAATCTTACCGTGCGCCCTGGCGATGACGCCGCCGCAGTAGCTCTTGCCGATGATTGCTTTGATTTGTCGGATAATTTTGTCACCATTAATACCGACGAAGTTGAAGGTGGAATCGTAAGTCTCGCCGGAGGTGGCGATGGAGCGACCGTTTGTATCGGCGATTTCAACCCGGATGAGTTGTCTTTCGCAACAAACGAAACTACAGGCGATTACGTTTTTTTGGTGACCAATGAAGAGAATACTATTTTGGCGATTACGTCGGGTAATAGCTTTAATTTCAACGACGTGGATGCAGCGGTGCTGCGGGTGTGGGGCTTGGCATATTCGGGCGATTTGACGGCTCAAATAGGCGATAATGCTGCTACGGTTGATTTGTCGGACGCATGTTATGATCTTTCGGATAACTTCCTTACGATCGTTCGCCAAATTGTGGACGGCGGAACGGTTAGCCTGGAAAACGGCGATACCCTTTTAGTGGCTTGTGCCGGCGTGGACGGAGCGCCATTTTCGACCTTTGTCAATACTTCGACAGCAGGTGGTAATTATGCGTATTTGATTACGAATGAACAAAATACGGTACAGGCGGTCTCTGAAAGTAACAGCTTTACCTTTGCCGATTTTCCACAAGGTATCTACCGCGTGTGGGGCGTTTCCTATACAGGCAATTTGGCAGTACAGGCGGGCGACGACGCTTCAGCAACGCCTCTATCGGATGAATGCTACGATCTTTCCGGCAATTTTGTCACGATCATTCAAAAAGATGTTGACGGTGGCACGGTAAGTCTGGAAAATGGCGACACCTCGGCATCCGTATGCGGCGCCAGCAGTACGCCGGGGCAGTTGACCTTCGATTTTCAATCTGCTTCAAACGCTGATTATCTGTTTGTAATTACCAATACGGACAATGAAATTTTCGCCATTTTGAATGGCAACAGCGTTAGCTTCAACGGGGTACGCATTGGAGACTATCGTGTCTGGGGCGTTTCCTACACAGGCAATGTACAAGCGCGCGCCGGTCAGAATCTCTTTGAAATTGAGATCAGCAGCGAATGCTTTGATATTTCTGACAACTTTGTGTCGGTTAGAAAAGAGGAAACAACCGGTGGCGCCATTGCCGCCGCTACAGGAGGAACGGAATTTACTTTCTGCCCCGGCAATGGCAAGCCGGATATGGTACAACTTTCGACGACAGGCAACTCCAGTGGCACTTACGCTTTCGTGCTGACCAATGACAACAACGCCTTTATTTCGGTACTCCCAGGAGCAAGCATTGATTTCGATACTTTGCCTGTCGGAGTTTATCGCATCTGGGGGCTAGCGTTTACAGGAAATTTAATCATTCAGCCCGGCGATGATGCGGCACTGGTGGAGATTTCGGATGCATGTTATGACCTGTCGGATAACTTTATCCGTGTGGCAACGGAATTGCCCGATGGAGGCACCGTGTCTTTGGTTGAAAACGAAATCCGGCAATTCACCTGTCCAGGCGACGACAAGGCGGATATCATTGAATTTTTCAATGAAGGCAGCAGCGGGCAAAATTTTGTTTTCCTGATTACCGATGAAAATAATATCATCGAAGCCATCACAACGGAAAACAGCTACGATTTCGAAGCTGGTACTGAGGGGATCAATCGCGTGTGGGGCTTAGCCTACAGTGGGAATCTCACCGCTCAGGTGGGCGATGATGCCGCCGCAACCATTCTGAGCGATGATTGCTATGATCTTTCGGATAATTTCGTTGAGATCATCCGCGAAACGCCGGTCGGCGGCGATGTTTTCCTGCAAAATGGTGATACGATTACTTTTGTCTGTGTGGGCGAAGGTGTTTCTACGGTTCTGAAATTTGACAGCACGGGCACGTCCCGCGGCGATTATATTTATGTGATTACGGATGAAAATAATATCATACGCAACGGCATCTTTGGCGATGAGTTTGATTTCTCCTTCTTGCCTTTGGGTACCTATCGTGTGTGGGGGCTGGCATACACGGGTACGCTGACAGCTACGATCGGCGATGTGGTAACAGAAGTGCCAATTTCCGACGATTGCTTTGATTTGTCGGATACGTATGCCTCTGTTGTCATCGGTGAATCGGATGGCGGTATGGTCGCAACGAACGATGGCGCTACTTCGGTTTCAATATGCGTTGGCGACGGCGAAACGGATGTGATAGCCTTTGACAGCACTTCAATCGCGGCGGCAAATTATGTTTATCTGATTACAGACAAGAACAATGTGGTACTGGCGATTGCCGAAGGCGATAGCTTTGATTTTGAAAATCTTGATGTGGATACGTGTCGCGTTTGGGGATTGTCCTACTCCGGTGACTTGTTGGTGCAGGTAGGCGACAATGCGGGCGCGGTTGACCTGGCGAGTGGCTGCGCCGAGCTTTCCGGCAATTTCATCCTCGTGGATCGCTCACTGGTGGATGGTGCTATGATCGCTTCCGATCGCAATGCCGATGTAATTTACACTTGCGTAGGAGATGGTGTCTCTGATTTGATCGTTTTCTCAAACACTTCTTCAGCTACGAATGCCCAGTACATCTACGTATTGACCAACGAGAACAACGTTATCAGGGGAACGGTCAGCGGCAGCCAGTTTGACTTCGAAACGGCAGGTGTTGGTATTTCCCGTGTGTGGGGGGTATCTTATACGGGGCAGTTTACAGGCGCTTTTGGCGTCAATCTCCTGACCTCCAACCTGGCAACCGGCTGTTTTAATGTTTCCGAAAACTTTATCACTATTTCACGCGACCGACCGTTGGGCGGCGACGTTTCAACGGAAGATGGTGCAACGAGCACACTTTTCTGTCCTTCGCCAAGCACTCCGACCCTCAAATTTCAAACAACCAGCAACCGTCGCACTGGCTATATTTTTGTAGTAACTGACGCCAATAATACTATTGTCGCCTTCTCAACCGATAATGAAGTAAACTTCGAAAAACTGGCGGTAGGTACCTACAGAGTGTGGGGCTTGTCTTATACCGGCACTCTGAGCCTGAATATTGGCGACAATATTCTGGGAACAGATCCTTTGGCGACCAGTTGCTTCGAAATTTCGGCAAACTTTGTAGAAGTTTATCGAGCTACGCTGGTGGATGGCGGTCGCATTGCGAATCTCGAAGGTCCGGATACACTCTATGTGTGTCGGGAAAATGAAAGCGCCGACCTGGTTGTGTTGGGTAATGACAGCGAAGCCGCAGATGCCAATTACCGGTATATCCTGACTGATAGCAACAACATCATTTTATCGCGCAATCTGGAGAGCGATGTCGTAGATTTTAATGGGGCGATGCCCGGTATTTACCATATCTGGGGAATTTCATACACCGGCAATTTCCTTGCTCTGGCAAGCGACAATGCTTCCACCGCCATTTTATCAGATAGCTGCTATCAGCTTTCCGAAAATTTCATCGCAATCTTTGTAGATACGCCCAGAGGTGGAACTGTTACGACGACAGATAGTCTGACTTTCATTGAGCCAGTTCTGGACCTCGCCGAGCCAACGTTGTACAGTTTTAGGTCTGCCAATACCTCAATTCTCAAGTATCAATATGTTGTGACGAATAATTTCGATGTCATCGTGGCATTTATTGACAGTGTAGATGTCAATTTTGAAGACCTGGCTTTCTGGGGCACACTCAAGATCTGGGGTTTGGCATACACCGGCAATATCACTGCGCAAATCGGAGATAACCTCAATCAGGTCGCTTTAACCGATGATTGCTACGACCTGTCAGACAATTTTGTGGCGGTAGTATTCCCTGTTCCGGCAACAGATGGAGACGCTGGAGTAACCGCGCGACAACAACCATCAGAACCTTTGGAAATACTTACAGAAAGCACCGCACCGATGGAGTTGTCAATAGCGCCTAACCCGGCGGTTGATAGAATTCGACTGAATGTTGTTGCCAATAATCCTGAATCGGACGAAGGAACGATTCGCATTTACAGTCAGACCGGGCAACTGATGCACGAAGAACGAATCCAGATGGCAACCGGAGGCAATGAAACGCAAATAAGAATCAGCGATCTGCCGGATGGCTTGTATTTGTTGCAATTGCGCAATGGTAAGCAGGTACAGACGATACGATTCCTGAAGCAGTGGCAGTGATGATAGAAATTGGGTGTTGAATACTGGATAGTTGTTGATTGATATTTATGTATTTAGAAGCCCAGGTTTGACAGCTTACAAATTTTTTGAGTTGGTATAAATATTTGTAAAGCGGTGTCAGTTTTAAGACTGCACCGCTTTCTTTTTTAGGTTTTTCAAAATTCCAGCCTTCCGGTAAGCCAGAAGCTCCTGCCTATACCGTCCACGCCGGAGCCATGAATGCGATATGCCTCATTAAAGAGATTTTGCAAACCGGCATTCAGTTCAATTTTATTAAAACGATAACCCGCTTTCAAATTGAATATATTCCAGGCTGGCGTACCATTCGGATTGATGCGATGGTCGGATTTGTCATCACCAGCGAGGCGATTTTGCTCCCCTGCATACAGCCATTCTGCTTGCCCGAACCAGCCCGTGTGGCGATAAGAAAACGCTACACGACCATTGAACGGCGGAATCCGGCGCATCGGCTCATCTGCGGAGGTATTCTGACCGTAGGTGTAAGCCGCGCTTGCGAAAACAGATAAGCGATTGTTCAAGCGGATATGACCATCAAATTCAACACCTTGTAAATAAGATTCCGATACATTTTCTTTTTTGTACACATCTTCACCATTGTAGGTTGGCTGCCCGTTAAAAGTACTGCGCACTCTGGCAATCAGATCGTACAATTGCGTGCGGTACGCCGCGAGATTAGCTGCAAAAACCGGCGTTTTGATTTTATAACCCAATTCAAAAGTGAGGGTTTTTTCTGGCTTCAATCCGGTACTGGGTGTTTCGATGCCAAAGTCGAAGCTGCCAAACGTGCTGACGTCGTTCACATTTGGCGCGCGGAAGCCCGTATTCACGGAAGCGGTCAGCGCCTGCGCCGATGTGAGTGCGTAGCATACAGAAGCGTTGCCCACCAGTGCGGTTGGATTGATTTCGGTGTTGCCGAAGGTGGCGTCCTGGATGCGCAGCGAAAAGTAATTGAACCGGGCACCGAGATTCAAGGATAACTTACTGAAATCCAGGGTGTGGGAAGTAAAAATCGCCAGGTTGTCCGTGTAAGTATCCTCTTCCGGGTATAAACCTCGCCGGGGAGTGATGACGCCAGTTTCGATATCGCGATTCTGCGCCTGGCTGTTAACGCGATCGTTGTAGAATTCGACGCCCGAGACGATCCGCCAGCGCTCACCCGGCTGAGAAATAACTTCCCCGATAACGCCAATGGTGTTCACTTCGTCTTCTTCTTCGGTTTGCACCGTGCTGTCGTTGCGGCGGAATTCTCTGCCTTCGAGTAGATTTTGCCAGGAGGCAGTTACTTTCCACTCGTTGAGCCACTTGTGATCGGCATTTGCAAATTGCAAGCGCGCGTAAGCCATCTGTCGGTTTTGTGGATTAAATTGCCAAAACGCGTAACCACGTTGCGCCACCTGATCGTAGCGTCCTACATCGCTCTGGAAAACACCGTTGTAAGCCAGCGTCAGCAAGCCTTTTCCGCCGAGCTTGAATACACTTTTTAAGTCGCCTGCCATTTCGTTGTAAGCGGAGGGCGCCTCTTTGCCCAGGTCTTTTCCGGCAACCAAATCGCCAAAATCTTTGTAATCAAAACCTGCCAAAATAGCGACCTTGTTACCGGATAGCTTTAATTCTCCCCGGCCGGACTTTTCCATATCGTCGCTCAAATATTTGGCGTAAGCCGCCCCGCCGAAGCGGAATTTATTTGCTGAAAATTGCGGGTTTCGCGTGAATACCTGAATCGTGCCGCCGAGCGCGTCGCTGCCGTACAGCACCGAGCCTGCCCCGCGTACCACCTCGATTTGCTCTATGTTTAAAGGATTGACCAATACGAAATATTGATTCGGACCATAGCGATACGTGGAATTATTCATGCGGATACCGTCGAGCATGAGGAGAGTTTGATTGCCGGTCAGCCCGCGCACAAAGGGCGAACCGCTGCCATGATTGGTTTTTTGTACCCATACGCCGGTAGCACCGATGAGTGCTTCCGGGGCAGTACGATAAGCATTTTCTATAATATCGCGTTGCGTGATAAGTGTAACTGCTTCAGGTACATCGAATTGGCTTCGAGCATCGCGCTGCGCGGTGACCACCACGCCACTGTTGAGGATATAATTCACAAGTTGAAGTGAAATGCTTCCCAAATCAGTTGTAGTGTTGTCAACGTAAACTTTCTTGATGATTGTCTCATAACTTACGTGCGAAATTTCAAGGGCGTAATTCCCCGAGGCAGGAAATGTTATTTGAAAAATGCCCTCGTCATTCGTAACCACGCCTATTCGGGCTTCTTTTACAAAAATGGTTGCATTGGCGACAGGCGCTCCGGTACGCTGGTCGGTAATCGTTCCGGTGAGCGATTGCCCTACAAGAGAATAGCCAAGCACCAGCAGAAGTGCTGCAAAAAGTGTTGAACGCATCTTTAGGGCGATTAAATGGTGAACTATTCGGTAAAATTAGCACTCTGGAAATTGTGTCCTGGGTTTGTCAGGTAAACTTTAGATTAACTTTTGCCGGCATAAAGTGTTTTTCACAACAAAAGGCTTCGTACTTTTGCGAAAATTTTAATCACAACAACTATGTTTCAAATCAATATTTACTTGCGCCTGGCATTGATCGCCGTGACGTTGATCGGAGGAATGGCGCTGGCATTTGCTTTCGGGTTTTGGTATGCATTTCCTTTTTTTCTGATTGGCATTTTTCTTTTGGTGGGCTACTTGATGCTGGGTACAGTGCAGTCGGCAGCGATGCTGTTGCAGGATACTAATTTTGAAGCGGCAGAAAAGCGCCTCAAGCTGACGCTTACGCCCAGATTGTTGTACCCGACCAATCGTGCCTACTACTATATTCTGAAAGGTACTTTGGCTATTGCGTTCAAAAATATGGATGAAGGCGAAATGTGGCTAAAAAAGGCGCAGGAAGTGAAATTGCCAACCGACAACGAAAAGGCAATGATTGAGCTACAACTGGCGAATATTGCGGCGAACAAAGGCAACTGGCAAAAAGCACAATTGCATTTTCGCAATATGAAAGGTCTGAAAATCACGGATGAAAATATTAAAGAGCAATATAAGCAATTCGAGAAAGTGATGAATCAACGGGGACAACTTAAAGCCGCCAGTCAGCAAGGCGGAGCTATGGTGATGCGCCCCGGAGGCAAGCGCCGCCGCCCGAAAATGCGGTAGTTACTGGTTGCCGGATTCATTCCACGACAAAGCGGTAGCCTACGCCTTTGATGGTAAGGATTTCAATGCCGGGGTCGTCCCGAAGATAGTCGCGGAGCTTGGTGATGTACACATCGAGGTTGCGGGAATTAAAAAACGAGTCGTCGCCCCAGATTTCATTGAGGATATCTTTTCGATTGACGACAGTATTCCGATTTTCGATGAGAATGCGCAGCAATTCTGCTTCCCGATGCGAGAGTTTTCGTATTTTGTTATTGATTTTCAATTCATAACGCAAGGGGGAAAATTCATATGCGCCAATTGCTATTGGCTCAATTCCATTATTTGTAGCAGTTCCTGATGCAGCGCTGCTTTGGGTTATTTTTAGCAAATTCTGAATCCGTACAATCAGCTCTTCCATGCTGAAAGGCTTGCGAATGTAGTCGTTTCCGCCCGATTGAAACCCCTTAAGCACATCTTCGGTTTGCGTTTTGGCGGTGAGAAAAATAATTGGAAGATTCGGATTTGTTTCGCGAATTTCGGTGGCAATCGTATAGCCGTCTTTTTGCGGAAGCATCACATCCAGCACGCAGATATCTGGCTGGAATTCTGTAAACGCCTGGAGCGCACGCTGCCCTTCGCTCACCATTTTTACTTCAAACTGGCGACTCTCTAAGCTTTCCTTGACAATTCTGCCCAGAAATAGCTCATCTTCAATATAAAACACTTTTATTTTTTCTGTATTCATAACTTACCCATTTTCTGATAAATGGTGGGTCCTCGGCAAATGCACAACAAACCGGCTGCCTTCGCCCGGTTCGCTCGACAAATCAATGCTGCCACCGTGTTTTCTCACCACGTTTGCTACGTAACTCAGCCCCAGCCCGTGCCCTTTAATATTGTGAACGTCGCCCGAAGCCACTCGGTAAAACTTCTCAAAAATACGTTGCTGATGCTCGTGGGCGATGCCAATCCCATTGTCCTCCACCGACAGGTTCAATTGTCCGTTCTGTTGTTCCAGCAGGATGCTGATTTTGGGCTCGTTCTTGCTGTATTTCAAGGCGTTATCAATCAAATTGTACACCACGCTGGTAAGATGCGTTACATCACCCTGCATCATGAAATCGGCGCCGGCAGCCTCAAAATTTACTTTGGCATCATATTTTTCAAACTGTAGCTTCATGGATGCCACAATTTGCCGCACCATTTCCCGGAAGTCGAATCGCTCGGGGCGCAATTCCGGTTCGCCTTGTTCAAAAATCGCCATTTTCAGCACTTTATCCACCAGGATATTGAGGCGATTCAGTTCATTTTTGGAAATGTCGAGGTATTCGCGGGTGAGTTGCGGATTTTGCAAAGCGTTGAAATTGTTGAGCGCTTCGATGGCAACGCTCACGGTAGCGATCGGCGTTTTCAGTTCGTGGGTTACATTGCTGATGAAATCGTTCTTCAATTGTGCCAGGCGCTGTTGTTGGCGTAAGCTTCTGTAAATCAGCCAGAAGGCTAAGGTCGTGATGCCTACTAAAAAAATGGAAAAGAACAATTGTGGCACGATTTTGCGGAAAAGGTAAGCACGATAACCGCTCAATTCTGCCGCAAACAGATCGCGCGGAGGCATCCCGCCCGGTACCGGGCCTACCGTAAGCTTCGAGTCATCGCCGTTCCATTCCTGGGAAAACGTTGATTTGAGCAAACGAAATTGCACCGGAATAGCGGCTTCCTGCAATTTGCGGGCGAAAGTGTGTGTAATATCGGCAACTTCCAGTGAATCTTCCCCGAGTTTGATGACCACATCCTCTGCGCCGTTGGATTGATTGACATTCAGGATGACCTGACGCAGCGCCCGGTTGATGTAGATAGAGCGAATGCTGTCGGATGGGAAAAATCGCCCTTTGGACTGCCAGTGTTCGGTTTGCGGAAGCAGATTGCTGTCGAGCGCAGTGACCATTAGCTTTATCTTGCTGCTGTCTTTGGTGCGTTCGGGAAAACCGGATGCTTTGGAGATAAAGCGGAAATTAGTAGAGTCATTCCGGAAAATCAAAGTAGAAACTTCGGTACGTTGCACTGACTGGAATGATGTTTCGCCCGGCGTCATTATATTTTGACAAGTATCGGAAGCATTCAGCACAAATTTGCTCTGGATGATGGAGTCCTGCAGCGTGGCAATGGCATCGTGAAACAGATTATCTGCTTCTTTTTGCAACCAGTTGCGTTGTTCATGATACACTTTTTGCAGCCAGAAAAGCTGAAAAGCCAACAACAACACAATGCTGGTGGACATCAGCACGATGGAGGTAATATGCTTATTCGATTGGTTCATATTAGTCATTTTCCCGATATAACTGTCAAGGGTATCTTTCTTACACCGACAACAAATTTACATCCTTCTGCATCAAGATGTTAGCCTCTTTAACCTTAATTAACTTTAAATCAAGGATGATTAACGCCTTTTGCAGGAGTGGCGGATTACCTTTGTCAAAAAAAAATTCATCCAACCATGAAAGAGTTAGTTGTACTGTTTATGTTATCGGTAGTGTACCTGGGCGTTGACAATTTGCAGCAGGGGGTCATTCTTTATGAACAAAAAGTAAATATGCACCGCCGTATTCAGAATCCGGAAATGAGAAACATGATTCCTGAGTATAATATTACCAAAATGCAGTTGGCTTTTGATGAAAACGCATCCTTGTTTAAAGACTTCGAAGATGAAGAGGAAGATGTGATCGAAAGTGGCAACGGTGCTATGCAGTTTCGAATGATGCGCCCGAAAAATGAGATATACCAAAACTTTACAGAGGGTAGCAAAATCGAAATGCACGAATTCATGGGCAAAAAATATCTCATCAAAGGAGAGCTTACACAAACCCCCTGGAAGATGACTGGCGAAACTGAAGCGGTGGGCGGTTACACCTGCATGAAAGCAACCATGACCGACAAAGACCCACAGGGCGCCGACCGCAACGTGGTAGCCTGGTTTACGCCAGACATTCCACTGCCTTCAGGTCCCGGAAATTTTGGCTCGCTGCCGGGCATGATCCTGAAAGTGGATATCAATGATGGAGAAATGGTGTACACCGCAATCAAAATTGAAGGACGCGAACTGAAAGAGAGTGAACTCGAAGCGCCATCAAAAGGGAAGGAAATTACGGAAGAAGATTTTCGAAAAATGGTAGAAGAGGAAATGAAGCGTATGGGCGGACAGGGCGGCAGAATGATTATCCGCAATTAATGGACGCCTTACTTGGCTTGTAATTATTAATTTTTTGGAATAAAAGTATTTATATCATCGGACTGAAACGACATAATCTTGAAGGTTGTGTCGTTTTTTTATTTGAACCGGGAAGTGATTTCTGATTCAAAGGTCCAGCGCCGGAAAATGCATTTGATCTTTTGCAAAAGTGGCAGTTTTTTCTTTGCGGAAGCAACAAATATCAGGTTTGTAGCCATTGCCTGGTAAGCTGATCACGACTTTTTCCGCGCAGCTAATTTAGCTGACACCAGCCAATGCTTGCGTTTGACTGGCAAATGATAGGTTGATGAATTCAGCTTTCGTATCTCCCTGGACAAGGGTATTCCTGCCGCCCGCATTTTTCTGCTTCCAGCAGGCGTTGTAATTCTTCAACCAGCAATATCGCATCTGGCTGAGCGAGAATCTTTTCTCTCCATTTGGCGTGTGCAATGGACATTTACTTTATTTATTCAACAATACAAAAACTTCTTATGCAAGTATTCTTTTCCTAAATGCAATCGCCCAACTTCTGCTGAAGCCGGGCGATTTGTGAAATAATATTTGAAAAATATATATGTCTTTAATTTCGGATCATCACGCGCATGCCGCCCGGGCTACCGCCCAATTGCTGCAGCGAGTAAGTGAAGCTAAGCATGTAATAGCGCCCTAGAGAGCGGATCACTTCTTCCTGGATGTAGTTGATGTCGGCTGTGCGATTGATACCCACGTTGCGGTTGAGCAGGTCATTTGCTGCAAAGCGGATTTCAGCACGTTTGTTGAAAACAAACTTGGAAAGGTAGGCATTCCAGATGGGCACCTCCTGGTTGGCGCTGTTGTCGCCAATAGCATTGTAAATGGCATAGTTGAGCGAAGAACCCAGGTTCATCCCGATAGGCAGATTTAGGTTGAATTCCGTTTCGTAATTTTGATTCAAAAAGTCCTGATTAAGAGAAGTTTGCAGCGAATAATGCGTTTGGTTGTAGCTGAGGCTGGCGTTAAAGCTTATGTCGAGCAATTCCTTGTAGCGATAGCTGAGGCGCACGCCATTCGTAGCGATCAATCGGTCGGTTTGGTTTTCTACATCGTTGATCAGGTTGATGCTTTTTGCCCAGGTCACGTTGGAATTGAAGCTGGCGCGCAGGCTTGGTCGGATGATCGGGAAACCGAAGTTGAGAAAACCATTCAGGCGATAATCGTTGTTCACATTGATGGGCTGGGTGGTGCGCACGAAGTTGTTGTCAATCGTTTGGGCATTGGAGATGCGATTGCGGGTGTAGGTAAAATTGATGTTGGAAAAGAAATTCACGAAAGTGCCGGGATTGAAGGTATTGTAGCCTGCCACCAGGCGATGTGCATATTCCGGGCGCAGGTTCGGATTGCCGAGTGAAATATTCAGGGGATCGCTATTGTCAATCAGAGGCGAAAGTTGCTCGATGCTCGGCTCGTTCACATTGGTTTCGTATTCGAGGCGCAGGTGTTTGGTAGAGGTAAAATCATAATTGAACCGCACACTGGGCAATACGTTGGTGAAAGAGCGATTGATATTCAAGTTTTGTAGGATGAGATTTCCGTCGAGGATGGTTTGCTGCAATTGCACGCCAGTGGTAAAATTATACGACGAATTATTCTTGCGGAAGTTCACGCCGCCCCGATGGTACTGGGTGGTATTGTCAAATTTATTGGTCAGTTGTTCATTGAGTTGGCGTTCGCCGTTGTTCACATCAAAAACCTCGTAGTCGAGATCGTTCCGGTTTTGATTGTAAGCATAATTGAGTTCCAGATAGCGGCGCTTGCCCAGCGGCTCGGTATAGGAAGTATTGGCGCCAAAGCTCAGCGTGTTGCCAATTTGCGAACTCATTTGCATAATAGAATCCGTCCGAGACAGGTTGCTTCCGTCGTAAAATTTGTTGACCGATTCCAGTTCGCCGCGGCGGTCGCTGTCATTGAGTGCGAAAGTAAAATTGGTGCTCCAGGTGCGTCCTTTTTTATTGAAACGGCGACGGTATAACAAATTGGCATTCAGATTGCTGCCTTGCCCGTCGGAAAAGTTAAAACGATCGTTGGCGTTTTGCAAGACGTTTTCATCGGAGCGCGATTCTGCGTTCGATTCTGTCGTTTGCCGTGAATTGCTTTTGCCAAAGCTGGAGATCAGTTTGATATTGCTCATCGAGTCAATGTCGTGTTCGAATGTAAAATTCGCACGGTGACTTTCGTTGAGATTGGTACCAAAGGAGTTATCGAGCGTGGTGAAGCTGCCGTTCGACAGAAAATTTTCACGATTCAGGTTGCGTTCTACTTCCTTGTTGGAAGAGTTGAAAAAGTAACTGCCGTTGGCTTTGGTCTTTTTGTTCCACTCATTGGCATAGTTCAGTCCTCCTGCCCAGGTGGTCGTAAAACCGGTGTTATTATTGCCAAAATCGAGCGGAATGCCGCCGGCATTGTCAGAATTGAATTCAATGCGAACCGCACCGCCGCGCCCCATATTGCGGGCAGCACCCGTAAAACTCATATAATCCTGAATGGAAAAGCCCGCTTGGTTGACGTTGTTGCCCATTCCAATGACCGAAATTTGCTGATCGTCGCGAAAGCGATTGAGATTGAGCCTGCCGGAGAAGCGATCATCGCTGCCGTAGCCAGCATTGGCACTGCCAAATAAGCCTTTTTTGAAATCTTTCTTTGTCGTCAGATTAAGCGTTTTTTCGCGCACGCCGTCGTCAATGCCGGAGAAAACTGCCTGATCGGATTTTCGGTCAAATACCTGCACTTTATCTATCGCTCTGGCGGGTAGATTTTTGGTAGCAATTTTTGGATCGGTGCCAAAAAATTCCTTGCCATCCACAAGCACGCGCTGTACCTGCTCGCCCTGCGCGCGGATCGTACCGTCGCTCTCAACTTCCACGCCGGGCAAACGCTTGAGCAGATCTTCTACCATTGCATTTTCCTGGGTTTTGAAAGCATTGGCATTGAATTCGATGGTGTCTTTTTTGATCTGCACCGGAATATGCTCGGCGGTTACGGTTGCTTCCTTGAGCAGTAAGCTCTCCGGCTGCATCCGGATGACGCCAAGATCGTAAGGATTTTTATCGGTATTGGCTTTGATTTGCCAGTCGGACATTTGGTAACCGATAAAGGTAATGCGCAGCAAATAAGCATCCTTGCTGTTTAGATTTTTGATGGTGAAAGAACCATCGGCTTCCGTGCGCCCGAAATTGATCAGAGAAGAATCCGTTGGATTCAGGATCATCACCGTTGCCGATTCCAGCGGCTCGGAGGTGTCGTCTGCCAATAGCTTGCCGGTCAGGTTGTACTTTTGCGCTTGTAGCGCAGCATTTGTCAGCAGAAAAAACAAAAGGAGTCGGGTGACCTTTTTCATTGCGAATATTTTATTGTCAATGGTTGATGAATTAAGAAACGTTTATTTCCGCATCAAAAATAGGTCACCCAACTGTAGAAGCAGGTTAATCGCTCTTGAAATAAGGTTAAAAAAGGTTAATGCGATTTTGTCAGTTTACTTATTTTAAAATGTTATCCACGATTCTGGCGATAGCTTCTGGCTGGGTTTTGCCATAGCGCAGATTGAGAAAAGGCATGGCGTGCTCTCGCAGGAATTGACCGGCTGGCATCGCTCCGGTAGCTTCATGCAAATTTTTTAGATCTTCCTCCATGTCTATTGCGGAAAAGAAGCGCAGCTTAAATTTGCCCAAATACTGCTCTTCGCCTGTTTCCTGATTGACGTATAGCAATTCAGAATAGCGGATTAGTTCAGACCCAAAAAGCTTGTCCTGCAATTGAAAAACCTGCGGATTGATTTCAAATTCCTGTTCGACGTGAGGGAGTGGTTTGCCAAACCAGCCGCCATCCACATGATGCTTGATCATAAAGAAGTGCTGTTCGTCCAGCGGGAATCGCTGTGCCAAAACTTTGAATTTTGCCGGTTCGACGAAGAATAACTCATCCCGGAAAAAAGCCTTCAGATCGTATTGATCTTCAAATATTTTTGACTCGTAAGGCTCGTAGGTGCGCGTTGCTGCCGCGTAGTATTCGTTGGGCGGGAGCAACGCGTCTTTCAATGCCAGGATAAATTCCCCTTTGCCAGAATTGGATTTATCCTTCACGCCCAGAATATA